>CAIMDZ010000205.1 GCA_903839875.1 uncultured Bacteroidota bacterium | reverse complement strand
ACGACAATGATACGACATTTGAACATTATTAATATTATTGCTGGCAAAGGGTATAACCCAATTTCTGAAAAAAGTTATCCACAAAAAATAGTAGAAATGCGACAATGAATTAAAGAAACAATCGTGCAAATTAATTAAATCTCAATTATGGATACTGTTATTGGAAATAAACAAAACTTCGCCATTGAGCTTAAAATATTATCATTTATTCCTTCGCTGTACGGTAAAACCGCAATATGGATTAATGAAGAAAAAATTGGAGTATTTGATGAAAACGAAGTATTATTAGGCCCCTTTATCCGGTCTTTGCACAGGATAATTTTTCACAAAGGTGATTTTTGGGATCCAGAATTACAGGGACTGGATTGTAAAAAAATATTTCTAACGATAACTCCTTTTTTTGAGAATGATGATGATTTCCATAACGTTAGTTCCGACTATATAGATAAAGTTATTAAAAATGATAAATATTTAATGTTTTGGGGTGAAAATTTCGACAAATGGATTCTTAAAGTTGTAATACATGATGAAATATGTACATTTTTATGGTATTCATTTTATGATAACAACGGTCTGCGAATCAATGAAAACGTAAATTTAATAAAATGCAAAAAAATATACTTATCAGATGTGGTTGATATATATAAACAACTCAAAAATATAATTCCTGTGGAATATTGGCCAAATTTATTGAGCTGAGATTGGAAAGTTTCACCCTCGCGAACTTTAGACTTACGACTTATGACTTACGACTATAAAATACTCCTCCTTTCCAGCTCAAACGTGCATGGCTATGGTTTCCTGGAATATAATAAGGATGCTATAAAAGATTTCATAGAGGGCCTTTCAACACCTTTATTATTTGTGCCCTATGCTGCGGACAAAAATGATTGGGATTCTTATACCGGTAAAGTAAGGACTTTCTTCAAAACTATGGGTGTTACATTTACCGGTATACATACCATTCCAAAAGAACGCGTATTCACTGATTATGCTGCGATATTTGTGGGTGGTGGCAATACTTTCCGCCTGCTGCATACAATGCAGGAACAGAAATTGCTGGCAGGTATACGGGATGCTGTTGCTGCCGGAAAGATGAAGTATATGGGCAGCAGCGCCGGCACGAATCTTGCCTGCAAAACAATTTGCACCACCAACGATATGCCCATTGTTTATCCAAAAGATGGCTTTGAGGCGCTCAATTTATTTCCTTACCAGATCAATGCCCACTACCTGGACCCGGACCCCGATTCTAAACATAAAGGCGAGACCCGTGAACAGAGAATTGCAGAGTTCCACCAGGTGAATGATACACCGGTGATTGGTTTGCGGGAAGGGGCATACCTGAGTATGGACAATACCTTTTCCGATACAGGAGACATGTATGTAGGGGGTAAACCGGGAGCGAAGGTTTTTGTGAAAGGGAAGGAGCCCTTTGAGGCGCCGGTTGGGGAAAAGTTCAGATTGTGATGGAAAGTGTCACACAAACAACCCCCACTCATCCGTAAACTCATCCTTCTCAAATGTCGTTACCCATTCAATAAACAACATGCGAAATGCGGTGATTTCATCTCGAAGCACTGCTACATGTTGCTCGTCTGCATCAGTTTCTTCCAGGTACATGAGCAGGCTGGAAGATATGCCCTGGGCGAGCATGCGAATGATGGAAGCGTTTTCCATGCGAACGATGTAGATACCAGCCGCTTCGGAGCTTTTGATTTTTGCGCCCACCTGCCAGGCATCGCCCATCAGCTGGCCTGCGGTAAATTCCATCATGCCTTCTTCGTCTTTATCTTTCTCTAAGAACGGCGCCAGGAAACCCTTTAGCAGAAACACAATTTCCTGCCACTTGTTATAAAGGGCAGCGCAGGCATCATGCGTGGGGTCGGGTTTCCACTCTTCACCCTCGTCGTCATCGTCTTTAAAACGCTCATCTTCCCATTCAGGGAGATCGGAAAAGTTGTTGTTGTTCATTGAGTGTGTATGGGGATAATTTTCCAATGCAACTGATAAAGCAATTAGTGTCTAAGACAATTTTCATTTGTGGCCAGTGACAATTTCAACTTTCAATCATTGTTCATAAATCCCGGCAGTATAGTTGTTGTCTGATTCGGCCTGAATAATAGCGCTGTCTAAGTTTTTTTCAAGGTAAAAATTGATCAGTGAATTAATTTCTTTCAACTTCTTCTCGCTATGCAGGTACTTAAACGACTTTATCAGGTTTAGCTGAGCATTATTTAATTTATCGTGGGCTGAAGGTTGCATAGATACAAATTTATAACATTTTTCAATTCGTTTCGCTAAATAAAATTGAAGTTCAGAAAAGAGCAACGCTATTATTTCTTCAAATACTCCTGTATTTCGGCATAAGTGCAGGTATCACCGTGGTCATAGTAGCTTATGCCATCCATTGCACAACAGCCCCCCCGAACGACAACCAGTCAACTATTCAACCAGTCAACCTATCAACCATTCAACCAAAAACCTATCTTTGTACTCTATGCGCAATATCAAGATCATAGAAGTCAGGTCGGAAATAGGAGCAGGTACCCGCGGCGCCAGCCTTGGCATTGATGCCATAAAGATCGCTGCGCTCGACTTTATGAGCAACCTGTTCGTGAATTTTCCGTCAGAATTGATTGAAAATGAGAACCGCCTGCTCTATGAACCGGTGGCATCACCTTATGCCAAGCGGATACAGGGTATTCTGACCATGTATGACCGGGTATCAAAAGCAGTTTACGAAACGGTAAAATCAGGGCTTTTCCCTTTAGTTCTGGCCGGCGACCACAGCACTGCCGGCGCCACTATTGCCGGACTGAAGATGGCTAAACCCAAACGCCGCCTTGGTGTGGTATGGATAGACGCCCATGCCGACATGCACTCCCCCTATACTACTCCATCGGGCAATATGCATGGCATGCCCCTGGCAATTTCGCTGGGTGAAGACAATATAGAGAACCAGGTACACAACCCCGATCCTGCAACCGTTGAACTCTGGAAAAAACTGAAATCCATTGGTAAAATTGAGCCCAAAATAGAACCGGAAGATATAGTATTTATCGGCCTTCGTGATTTTGAAAAAGAGGAAGAAGCAATCATTAAAAAAGGAGGCATAAAAGTAATACCTGTATCTGAAATACGCCGGAAGGGAATTGAAAACGTTGTCAGGCAAACATTTATGCACCTGTCCCAATGCGATGACATTTATATCTCCTTTGATGTAGACAGCATGGACAGTTCCATCTCCCGTGGCACCGGCACACCAGTCAGCAACGGACTGAGGGAACGTGAAGCCGAAGACCTGATCGCCTCCTTCATGCAGCACCACAAGATCTGTTGTTTTGAGATAGCCGAAATAAATCCAACACTGGATAAAGAAAATATGATGGCGGAAATTGCTTTCAATATATTGCAGCGCAGCGTAAACCTGCTTTTGCTGAACTAATCCTAAAAAATTAAGAACTAACACCTCCTCTCCCTTGGAGAGGCCGGGAGAGGTTTTTACCTCACTATCACACATTTCAGTCCTTTTGCAAGAATTGCTGTGCTATCCGGGAGTGTTTTATTGGTTTTGTTGATGTATTTTACCACCCTCACCTTGTTCACAAATATGGTATCACCCGGCTTGGTGCGCTCATAAATGCTTGCCGATATATTGCCGGTTATGGTATCGCCGGGGCAATATTCAAACAGGAAATCTGTCATTATTTTGAGGTTACCGGCTGAGTCTTCGTAGAGCTGGCGCTCTGCATAGTTAAATTCAAAACCTATCACCTTATACCTGTTGCCCATAGAATCTTTCGAAAAAAGACCCTCTTTCAAAAGTTTATCAAACTCTTCCTTTTTAATATTGCCGCCTTTAAAATCAGAATGACCGAGGTAAACGGCAGGATAAAATATTTTCCTGGTACTATAACTGCCCTCAGCTTTGGCCACCACTTTCCCGGTTGCTTTTTGCTGGGCCCAGAGTTGAATGCCGATCATACTCAAAAAGACCAACAATAGTGTAGATACAGTACGAATCATAATTATCCAAAAATAAAAAAATAATCGTTAACCAAATGCATTTTTTGAGGGTTAGCAATGATAGCACAAATATGTAATAACAGAAAGGTTTCCCTATATTTTAACTTCATAAAATACTTTGTTTGGGTTTTAAGCATCGAATTTATACTTTTGACAACTACAGGCATGAATCCAGAAACATTATCCTACTTACCTCAGCGTCCTCCATTCGTGATGATAGGCGAATTAGTCCTTGCTGACGAGGTGCATACAATAGCTACTTACACGATACCGGAAGATAATTTATTTGTGAATAATGGGGTCTTCTCAGAATCAGGAATGATAGAAAATATGGCGCAGACCGCCGGCGCAGGTGTGGGGTACAGAACCCTTAACATGGGAAAACCATTGCAAACCGGGTATATTGCGGCACTCAGGAATGTAAAGATTTCCGCCCGTCCAAGAGTAAATGATCCAATAACTACCGAGATCACTTTCCAGCAATCTTTGCTCGGCTTTCATTTGGTTATTGGTAAAATAAGGCTGGATGATATAGAAATAGCCAGTTGTGAGTTTAAGATCTTTGTGAACAATAATCAACAGCAGTAAGGAGTGCCACACGTTTACGCAATAGGTTCAAACATCATTTCATCACTTGGTATGGATACTGCCGCCCACTGGCAGGCCATACAGACTGGCAGTATTGGCATAAAGCGCTACGAAGACTATAGCCTTAGCAGCACACCATTCATGGCGGCTAAACTGGATCCTGCACAAATTCAGGTAATACAGGCACTGACGCAGGGAGCTACTACCCTAACCCCTTTTGAGCAACTCGCGGCATACTCGGTAAAAAAAGCGCTGGACGATCTTGATGAACCAATAGACCTGGAACAGACTGCCTTTATACTGTCTACCACTAAGGGAAATATTGAATTACTCGGCAAAGTACCCGACAGCCAGGTATTGCTGCCCCATGCTGCAAAGCAGATAGCAACCCATCTGGGTATTCCCACACAACCAATCATTATCTCCAATGCCTGCGTATCAGGTATTATAGCGCTGCAATATGGCTTGCGGTTATTACAATCCGGCAGGTATAAACATGCCATAGTTACAGGTTGCGACAGGTTTTCAAAATTTGTGCTGCACGGCTTCCAGTCGTTCCAGGCAATATCAGATGAACCTTGCCGCCCCTTCGATGCTGCCCGTAAAGGCATAACCTTGGGCGAAGCTGCTGCTACCATTATCCTGTCTGTAAACAGAACAGAAAACACATTAGGTGAGTTGGCAGGCGGGGCCACATCAAACGATGCCAACCACATTTCCGGGCCATCCCGTACGGGTGAAGAATTGGCCATGGCTATAACAAGCGCCCTTAAAGACGCGAATATTACGCCCGCGCAAATCGGCATGATCTCGGCCCATGGCACCGCTACCCTGTTTAACGACGAGATGGAAGCGAAAGCATTTGATGTTGCTGGTGTAATGCACAGCCCTGTTCACAGTTTTAAAGGCTATATAGGCCATACCCTTGGTGCGGCGGGTGTATTTGAAAGTGTAATGGTACTGGAAGGCCTGCGCCACCAGACATTAATTCCATCCGCAGGATTTGAAGAACTGGGGGTGCCAAGGCCCATAAATGTAACTAAGAAATTTCAGCATGCCGATATTCAATATGCTTTAAAAACCGCTTCTGGTTTTGGGGGGTGTAATGCTACCTTGATTTGGAAGAAGGGGTAAGATCGGGGCTTGCCCCAAGGTGGTATTTCTAAGCAGACGCTATTACTTTGCGTTCAAACTTTGCTCGCATGAAACTAAAAAGGTTGGCTATTAAGGACGTAGGTGGACTTTTTTTCGTAATTTTATTCAGTGAAAAGAAAGGCTCAGATGTTACCTTTCGATGGGTTATTTATTAAAAGTAATAAAAAAATTAAAAATCCTTTTATGGATTATAAGGACCATATAGAGTCAAGCGCAGATGTGATGTTAGGAAAACCCGTAATAAAGGGGACCAGAATTTCTGTTGCGCTGATCTTAAGAAAACTATCAGAAGGCTCCACTGTTGAAGATCTTATTTTGGCATATCCAAGCCTGACGCCTGTTTCTATCAATGCTGTTTTAGCCTATGCATCTGATATGGTTTCAAATGAAACACTAATTGCAGCTGCATGATCTAAGCAGATGAAAACATTCACTCATTCATCATTAAAACGCTGCGTCAGGCAGGCTTTGAGGTTATTTCCGTTGGAGAGCAGGCAAGAGGTATTAAGGATGAAGCGGTAATGCAAATGGCTCTGCAACACAATTATATTCTGTTGACAGAGGATAAAGATTTTGGCGAATGGGTGTTTGCACATCACGTTAAAGAGCTAAGCGTTTTATTCCTCCGTTATTCATTTCATGAATTTAGGGAAATAGCAAACACGGTTGTTACTTTGCTTAAGAACCAGGCTTTGGAAAGACCTTTTTTTGCCACTGTTACTACTAAAAAAATCAGAGTGAGAAAACTATAGTTCGGTGGTCCTCACCCCACACAACGCCATCATGCCCATTCCCACCTTCAAAGCTTCTTCATCAATATCGAATGTGGCAGTATGTACCGGTGAGGTAAATTCTTTTCCTTCTTTACTTGTACCTATCCTGAAAAAACAGCCTGGCACCTGGAGTGTATAAAATGCGAAATCCTCTGCACCCATTCGTACTTCCAGTTCTTTGACGTTAGCAGGGCCAAGGTATTCACCCGCCCACGCTATAGCGTTGCTGGTCAGTTCTGGGTTGTTGAACAGCGAGGGATATCCAGGCGGTATATCTATTGTTACTTTTGCACCGTATGCCTCGCAGGTGCTGATGGTGAAGTCCTTTATCCATTTGTGTGCCTCATACCGCCATTGCTCGTCCATAGCACGGAACGTGCCAAGGATCTCGACTTTTTCGGGTATCACATTTGTTGCCGATCCGCCTTGTATCTTGCCAAAAGTAAGTACTGACGGAGACACCGGGTTCGCCTTGCGCGATACGACCTGCTGAAGGCCGGTGATTAGCAAGGCTGCTATTGAAATGGTGTCTGCAGTCAGGTGCGGCGATGCGGCATGTCCACCCTTTCCCTCAATAGTTATATATATCTCATCGGCACTGGCCATGTATTGGCCGGGTCGGAATCCTACCGAACCACTGGGCAGATACGGAAAAACATGCAAGCCGAAGATCGCTGCAGGCCTGGGATTTTCCAGTACTCCTTCCTTTATCATCAGGCTTGCTCCTCCCGGATCCTTTTCCTCGCCTGGTTGAAAGATCAGTTTCACAGTACCTTCAAATTCATTCTTCAGGTCATTCAGAATAAAGGCTGCGCCTAACAGACAACTTGTATGAACATCATGACCGCAGGCATGCATCACGCCATTATTTTGGGAGCGGTAGGCTACTTCATTCTTTTCCAGTATGGGCAGGGCATCCATATCCGCACGCAGCGCTACGCAACGCTTACCGGGGTTTTTGCCTTCTATTATTGCAACTATGCCGGTACCAGCAATTCCGGTTGTGTGTTTAATACCAACAGCTTTCAATTTATCTGAAATAAATGAAGCAGTATTATACTCCTGGAATGAAAGCTCGGGGTTGGCATGAATATGATGGCGAATAGCTTTCACTTCTTCAAAATACTGTTCTGCCTTTTCGCGGATTTTTGTTTCTAGCATCGTTAATTATGGTGTTTGATTGCACCGGCAAAATAACCCGCAACCTCTGGTACGGGACAATTATTTATTATAAATTCTAAATGGTAACATTAACGTAGTTTTCCACTTTCAGCTTACTGACTTTAGAAAGTACTGATATTAATTATATCCGGAACTATCATACATGGGCTATAAGCCGAATTGGCTTCTTTCAGCATTCCAATCGCTTCATTACGGTTGCGGTAATCACCTACCTTTACCCTGAAACAAGGCGCTATATAAGTCAGGTAAGTACGGATACTGGGGTAATTACGCATAAATTCTGTCTTCCTTTCTATTGCCTTGCTACGGTCAGGGCCGTTATATATCTGCACCCTGAAACCCTTGCCTGAAGAAACAGAACGCGCCTTGCGGTGCATCGGCGGTGTCCATCCTCCTGCATGCCCTGTAGTACTTGCTTCTGCACTGCTCACCTTTACTGCCCCCTGTTTTATTGTTTTAGTATTTGAATTGGATAATACAGGCGCAGAGGTGCTGATAGCAATATTTTTCGATGGTTTATTTTTGACTGCCGTCGTAGAAATTTCAACAGACCTTTGATGTGAAACTACAGCAGGCTTATGCTTTGTGATATTTGAGGCAGTGACCTCCATATTATGTGGCTTACTGACCAGCAAAGAAAGGCGCGGGTCGGAATGTACTACAACATTTCCCTGGGCATTATCCTGTGCCTTAAGTTCAGCTACAAAAAATAGCAACAGGGATAAGATCCATATTAATTTCAACCGCTTCATTATTGAGGAGCCACAAAGTTTTAAAAACTAAAATTACAAACCTTACGTGAAATAAAATAATATTTTATTTACGAGAGCATGTTGACAAATAAAATGTGCTCAGTTGGATAGTTGACTAAAGGCAGATAAAAATAATCAGGAATGATTTAGAAAGTTCCTTTAAATACTGGAGCAAATTGGTTGAATTACTATTAAATTATTATTTACTTATGTTCCCTGCTTTCTTTCATGATATGCATGCTGGCTGTGCAACCGATCCTTGTAGCGCCTGCATTTAACAATTCTTTCGCAAACGCATAATTTCTGATTCCCCCCGACGCTTTAATGCCAATTCTCTGGGGCAAATACGTTTTCATTAATTTTACAGCCTCAATAGTTACCCCTTTATCTGCATAACCGGTAGATGTTTTCATAAAATCTATATTGAAGTTGCTGTATAGTTTACAGCATGTAATCAACTCATTTTCTGTAAGTATACCGCTTTCCACAATTACTTTCACAATCTTTCTTCCGGCGTAAACAGGCTTCAGGCAATCCTTTATTTCATCTTCCAGGTGCTTCCAGTCGCCGCTTTTCAATGCACCCAGGTCTATTACCATATCCAATTCATCGGCACCCATGCGAATTGCTTCCTCTATTTCCTTCACCTTCGTTTCTTTTGCACTCAATCCTAATGGGAATCCTATTACAGTTACAACCTTCACATTACTTCCATCCAGCATCTTTTTTGCACCATGAACATATTTTGGAGGGATACACACAGCATAAAAATTCTCCATCGAAGCTTCCATGCAGACTTTGTCTACCTCGGAAATCGTGGTTGTTTGTTTCAAAACTGTATGCTCTATATAGGAAGCTATACTCATGGACATGGGATTTTTTAATAAGAGTACAAAATTAACGATAAATTATCCAATTTTTAAAAAAGATATTAAAGTTAACCTTTTTATCTTATTTCAGCAAATACAGGATATTATTTTTTTCAGGTTGATTATTGGGGTTTGTGAGCTAAGCCTTAGCCTTATCCAACGTAAACCCAAAAGAAGAACCCACCCCTACCTTACTCCGCACATTTACAGTTTGTCCATGGGCTTCTATAATGTGTTTAACAATTGCCAAACCCAGGCCTGTACCTCCAATAGATCTGGAACGGCTTCGGTCAGCCCGGTAAAACCGTTCAAATATCCTGGGCAGATGCTCTTCTGCAATACCCGGCCCGTCGTCGGATATTTCAATGTACACATGCTTCTCGTCCATGTCATAGCACCCGGCGATAATGTTTCCTTGTTCATTACCATATTTTATGGCATTCTCAACCAGGTTTACCAATACCTGTTTTATCTTTTGCTTATCAGCCGTTACAAATATGGGGCGTTCCGTACCTTTTTTAAAAGAAAGTTGTGTTACCCGTTCCTTTGCTTTCAGCGATAATTCTTCATACACATCCTTAATAAGGTCCTGGATTGCAAATGGCTCCTGTATCACAGGTATTTTTCCCGATTCCAGTTTGGATATTTCATCCAGGTCATCCACTAACCGCACCAGCCTGTCAATGCTTTTAGAGGCATTGGTAAGGAACTTCCTGTTAACCTCTTCATCTTCAAGAGCGCCGCCCAGTAATGTGTCAACATACCCCTGAACCGAAAATATGGGCGTCCGCAATTCATGTGCCAGGTTCATCAGGAACTCCTTCCTGAATAGCTCGTTGGCCCTCAGCAGTTCTATTTCATCCTTTCTTTGCATAGCCCACTTCTGCACATCTTCACTCACTTCCTCAATTGATTTCTGCGGAAGGATATTTTCATAAAAGAATTCTTCCTTCTTGGTTGCTTTGGTCTGGTATATGAATTTATAGATCAGTTTTATCTTACGGTAAATAAACCGCTGCAGGGTATAGTAATAAAGCCAGTAAATAATAATAAAGGTCACAGTAAATACCAGTAATGGCGTGTACCACTGGTGCTCCAGGAAAAGGCTCAGCAAGGCATTTGTGGCAGCAATGATCAGCGAAGTAAGAAACGACAATAGCCGCGGCGTAAGATTTTTAATATCAAGCACAGACATGGCACTAAGTTAGTCAAAAGTTCTTAGCTATTAGAAAAAAATGACAGATGCCGGATTGCGTACATCATGAAACAATCCAGGTTATTTTTTTGCTGCCGGATTCTTATGGTTTTGTATTTTTACTTTTGAAAATTTATGTCTAAACAAACTAACAAATCCCTGCCCGCAAACAGCACTCAAATTAAAAAGGACGGACAAACGCCGGCTTGGTTGCCTATCAGAACCTTAAGCCTGCTGCTCGCAATCATTTCATTTGCTGTTTATGCAAATACCATGCAGAACGGTTACGTACTGGACGACGCAACAGTCATCACCCGGAATACAATTGTAACAAAAGGCTTCTCCGGCATCCCCGAAATCCTCGTTACCCCACGTCTGAAAGGCTTCGAACAATCTAACGACGCCGGGAGTTACCGGCCCGTTCCTTTAATATTATCAGCAATAGAATACCAGCTTTTCGGCGCCAATCCCTCTGAAGGGCATCTTTCAAATGTGTTACTTTTTATCGGTTGCGTCATTGCCCTTTTTCTTTTCCTGAACAGGCTGCTTAAAAACGAACGAACCGGCATAGCCTTTATCGCCGCCCTTCTGTTCGCGCTGCACCCTGTCCATACAGAAGTTGTCGCCAACATCAAAAGCAGGGATGAATTGATGTGTTTTCTTTTTGCTTTTATCTCACTTATTTGTTTTACAAGGTATGCACGGTCAGGTAAAATCATGCAGTTGCTGGCCGGCGCTGGAGCTTTGCTTTTGTCTTACCTGTCGAAAGAAACGGTGATCGCGTTCATCTTTTTAATTCCTTTAGTATTCTTCTTTTATGAAAATGAAAATAGAAAACGCAGCCTCTTCATCACTGCGTCTACGGCTGTTATCACCATTGGTTTCCTGTTAGTAAGGGCCGCAGTACTTGGCACAAATCACACTAATGCAATAGTATTCTTGTCCAATCCGCTCATCTCCGCACCCGACCTGCTTTCCCGCATGGCTTCGGCCATTTTAGTAATTGGCATGTATCTGAAGTTACTGTTCCTGCCCTACCCCCTCATTTGCGATTATAGTTATAATAGTATACCAACTGTGGGATTTGGCAACCTATTTGTCCTGGTTTCACTCGCAGTAATACTTGCCCTCACGGTCACAGGCATCTACCGTTTGGTTAGAAGGCCTAAAGACCCATGGGCGTTTGGCATCTTATTTTTTCTTGCTACCCTGTTTCTATTCTCCAACATCCCCTTCCTCATCTATTCCGAAATAGCTGAGCGGTTTCTTTTTTTTCCGTCAGTCGGTTTTTGCCTCGCTGCAGCTCTCGCTTACGATAGGTGGATCGCAAATACCGGCACACCCCTATTTGCAAAAAACAGGAAAGCGCTTGCAATACTATGGCCGGTATGTATACTATACTCTGGCCTGACATTTATTCGCAATGCAGACTGGAAAGACAACTACACCTTGTTTAGTACTGACCTTAAAAAAGCTCCCCGTAATTGCGAATTGAATTATTACATGGCCTCAGAACTATCGCTGAATATGAGCTCCGAAGCCCCACCTCCCACAAATCAAAAAGAGCTAGACCAGGAAAGCATAGGCTACCTCAACAGTGCACTATCCATATACCCTGAATTTGAAGCAGCCCATGCCGCCCTCGGTACCATATACGACCGGCTCTGCCTGTTCGATTCGGCCATAGTTCACGACAAAAAGGCAATTTCCCTCGATCCGTTTAACTCAATCGCTACTTACAACCTTGGAAGGGCTTACTTTTTTCAAAAGAATTATGCAGATGGAATAAAATATTTCAGGAAGACCATTGAACTGAAGCCCGGCTACATAATGGGCCTGCTGAACCTGGCATCTTGCTATACTGCTGACAAACAATACGATTCAGCAATTGTTTATTACAATAAAACCCTTGCAATTGATCCCACCCAGCAAATAGCCCAAAAAGGACTGGCGATTGTAAAGCAAATGAAAAGTGTAGCGGATACATCAAATAACGGGAATAGGTACCCATGAGGACTTTCGACTTTATACTTTCGACCTTCAACTTCATCAAGCCATCTCAAACTTATACCCCACCCCCTTAACCGTAGTGATCAGGTCAATCCCTGCTTTCTGACGGATCTTTCGGATGTGTACATCAATAGTTCTGTCGCCGACAATTACATCCGTACCCCATACACGCTGCAGTATTTCATTGCGGAGGAATACACGCCCCGGTTTGGATGCCAGCAGCGATAATAGTTCGAACTCTTTCTTTGCAAGAAAAATTTCCTTTCCTTTGTAAGAGACTGTGAATTTCGTCTTATTGATCTCCAGGTCACCAAAGGTTTGTTTCTGGTCCTGTTCCTCATCTTTACGGAACCTGCGTAGCGCAGAGCCTATGCGTGTAGCCAGCAATTCAGGCTTTATTGGTTTCGATATATAATCATCCGCCCCGATCTTCAAGCCTTCAATTTCGTACTTCTCATCGCTAAGCGCTGTAAGGAAAATGATGGCTGTATCATCAAATTCATGCATATTTCTCAATTCCCTGATGGTTTCTATCCCGTCTTTATTGGGCATCATGATATCGAGAAGAATGAGGTCGGGTCTGAAATCCCTCGCTTTACGGATGGCCTCTACCCCATCCTTTGCCGAGGCAACCAAATACCCTTTGTTTTTTAAATTATATGTGATGAACTCTACTATATCCGGTTCATCATCCACTACTAAGATCTTACCTGGGAAAACCTCCATAATTGCTATTGATCTTGCACAAAGTTAACATTGCAATGTTAAGCCAAAAAGTACGCTACATTACGGAATTGTTAACAGTTTCATGAAATACTTTGTTAGCAACGCATTCAGCAACGGTTTTCGCGGTCAGCTGGTATACCGTTTTGTATCCTCTTATTGCACCTTTTTATAAGTTAAAGGGTATTGCTATTTACGCAATACCCTCAATTTGATCATTCTTTCCCCCTTGGGGGGCAGGGGGACTACTTCAATACCACATCACCTCCACCTACCTTATAACCTTCGCTATATATTTCAATATAATAGCTGCCCTTGGCATAATCACCATCCTGGTTCCAGTCAACGATCAGGTCTTTAACAGGCTGGTTCTGGACAAGCGATATGTTTTTCAAAACAGAATACTGCATCTGGTCCCCTTTGGCATTGGTCATCATCCCCGATGCGTTTGAAGGTGTACTCATCACATTCCCTCCGGGAGCAATGATACGCAGGTATATCTGCTTGGTGCCGCTCTCAGCAATGCGGTTTTCGTCAATATCAAAGGTGATACGCAATTCATTCGCTTTCCTGGCTTTCGATGTTTCTTTTTCCTTACCATTCTTGCGCTTGTGTATTGCTTCCATACGGATGTTGGAGGCATGCAATACGGATCCTGCCTTTTTAAGCGAAATATTTTTTTCTACAGTTGAATCACGCTCCTTTGTGAGCACTACTTTTTCTCCGGTCAGGGTTGCATTTTCTTTTTCCAGTTGTGCAATCCTTTCCTCATACATCCGTGTCTTGCCGGTAAGGTCTGTGATCATTTCACGTGCCTTCTTCAATTCTGCCTGGGTGGCATTTTTATTATTGAGTATGGTTTTGATCTGGGATTGAAGTTTAGACATGGCTACCTTATCATTTTGCAGGTTGCTGTCCAGCTTTGCGTTCTGCGACACCAACTGGTCTATTTTGCCTGAGGCTGCGTCAAAGTCTTTCTGCAACGCATTGCGGTCGTTGTTAAGTGAGTCTATGGCAACCTTTTGGTTAGCTTCTGTTTTCTGAGCTACGTTCTTATCCTGGTTATTTCTCCAAAACAAGTACACACATCCAACTAACAATACGATAATAACTACCCAGTAGATCAGGGAGCTGTTCTTTTTAGTTGGGCTATTTTGCGGTGGGGGCGGAGTTGTTTGATTAAATTGGCTCATAATTTTTGTTTAAATTCGTTCAGGAATTAAATCTTATACAAATGTAACCATACAAAAGTAATATTCATCCATCGCTAAATGCAGTATTTAAAGGAAATTTTGTTTATTGATATAGAAACCGTGCCAATAGAGCCGGAATTCTCTTTGCTCAATGCACCCATGCAGGCCGAATGGGTGCGTAAAGCCAGATTTGTAAAAAGCGCAACCGACCCAATGGCAGACCCCGCAACGCTCTTCGGGGAAAGAGCGGGTATTTTTTCCGAGTTTGCAAAGGTTGTTTGCATAGGCTTTGGCAGCCTTAACCAAACCGAAAATGGCTGGAAAATGAGGTTAAAATCGCTCATAAACGATGATGAGAAGGAATTGTTAAATAATTTCTGTGAGGTCCTCCGCAAATTCATTGCACACCACAAAGGCCTCAGATTCTGTGGTCATAACATCAAAGAGTTCGATATCCCCTTCCTGTGCCGCAGAATGCTCATCAATGGAATTAAGCTGCCTGATTGCATGGACAATACCGGCAAAAAGCCCTGGGAAGTCACCCACATAGACACCATGGATATGTGGCGTTTCGGCGACTACAAAAACTTCACTTCCCTGTCATTGCTCGCTACCGTATTTGGTATCCCCTCTCCCAAAAACGACATAGACGGCAGCATGGTAGCAGGTGTCTACTGGCACGATAAAGATCTGCCCCGCATAGGTAAATACTGCCTCCAGGACGTACTTACCAGCGCGAAAGTGTACCTGAAATTAAAAGGATTGAATATAGAAATTGAACCCGTGTTCGTTGAGCCATAATCCCCACAGTCAAAATTGCAAATGCAGGATTACTGCGATCTATTGTCAACGGCCCGGTATTGCCCAGACATTTATAATTTGCCTGCCGGCTGTGCCGTCTGGCAGGTTTGAGCATTGGTCAATAAGAGCTTTGCGAGCTTAACAACACAACTAGAGTGCAATAAAATGATCTGAAATAGCACCTTTGCGTGAAACCATTTGCACTAATCAAAACCGCCTGATTTTTAAGTCCTCAATACGACTGACAAGAATCAATAGATACACAAATTACTGTCATTGTAAACTGCCCTGATAATTACGTACTTAGCATTCATAAAAACAATGATTATGAAGACTTTTTATTATTGCCTGCTAAGTATCATTACCCTGTTTTATGTAAGCGGATGCACAAAAGAGCAAAAAAAACAAAACTGCAAGCAGAATCCTACCAATACTGATTTCACAGGTGATGCTGTTTTTGACAATGTGAATTCAGGTACAGCCAGTTTCCTGTATACAGCCAATGTCACCAATGTATGCGAATACTTAACGGCCCAGATCAGCATTAACGTAAGCTGCAACGCGGACTCTGTGATGGTGTTTGCCTGGGTGAGTGTACCTGGTAACTCTGAACTGGGTATACCTATGTCGGAAGATGGGAGCGGCCTTTATAAAAGCGGGCCTTATACGCTCAATCCGCGCCAGGGAAATCAAAACCCGACATCCTACTTCGTGGTGGTGCGCATTAATTTCCCGGCTGTTGACGCTACCGATGCCGTGAATAAGTACACCAGGCTTGTTCACAAAATAGACGTCAACAACAACTACTACGAACCCGGGGAATAATACACCTTTACTGATCTAAATCCTTTACTGGTTTAAGCGTGCCGCATCGATCAGTGGAGAAAAAGAAGGTCCGCCGGTAAGAAGTAAGAACCGGCATTTTTCAAACTATGCGTATATTTGTTTTACCATATGCCGCATATAAGCCGTTTTTTTGGGATTTCAATTTATATATATGCCAAGGATCATTTCCCTCCTCATTTTCATGCTATATATGGCAACGATGAGGTGATGATAGACATAAGAAACAAAACAATATTGAACGGCAGCCTATCAAACCGCGCCCTGAAACTCGTTATTGAATGGGCGGAATTGCATGAGCGGGAACTATTGAATAACTTTGATGAAGCACAAAAACCAAATCCACAGATCCGGTCAATTGAACCATTAAAATAAGGCACTATGTTACACCGTATTCAAAGAATCGTCAACGTTACTCCCTATACCATTATTTGCGAATGGACTAATGGTGAGACAAGGGCCATACAGATGGAACAGAAATTAAGAGAATGGGCAAGTGAACAAGGCAGTGTTTATGAACGATTACTTGAAAAAGTTATTTTCATGAATGTGCAACTGGATACCGAATCAAAAACACTTTATTGGAATGGTTTGGTAAAAATGCAGGACACCTCCGGAAACTTAATTGATGCGCCGCTTGATATTGACCCTGACGTGCTTTATGGAATGAGTGTACCTTTTATTGGAAAAATAAACCGGGAAGGTAAAGCTGCATAACAACAATTTGCACCGGCAGGCAGGTCATAGCACTGAAGCTGAAATAATGCGATTTGTACTCTTTTACCAAATATGCGTTTGAACATGCTCTTAGGCTGTAGTTCCCAGAATGCCGTCGGTGAGTCCTAATGTTTGAACAAGCAAGAGGAGGAGGATCAGAAGTAGGGGATTATCACAATGAATTTGATACATGATCTTCTATTCGAAAAGTCAAAACAACTGAATAAACCGTTTTTTTATGAGCATTAGATTTTTGTTTATTGTTCTTTTATTCAGTTTAGCAAGTTGCTCAACTAAACGTACCGATCTGGAGATATGTTTTGAACATATTCAATGCAGAATAAAGTCCGATTCTATTATAGAAAAAATCAAATATAGTCCTATAGACTCGTACAGAAGATTTAATTATTTTATCGATAAATTCATAGTTGAAGATTCAAAACATGATTCAATTTGCCCAAAATCCCTTGATCAATTTCTTTTGGAGAATTATAAAAACAGCATTACTGTAAATAATTTGATCTGGTTTCAGCAATTTCAGGCATATCTTAAGCATCAAAAATTTAATCCCTCGAAAGCTAGAGACTCAGCACTGCAATTTGAAAAAAAATGGAGGTAGTTTTGATACAGCGGGAAGTAGGGGAGGTAGTGTAACAGTTGTTCAGGATGTTAGCGTAGCGCATCCGGAACGGTAAATGGGAAGCCGTTCTGCAAACGGAATTCAGTGAATTAAAGCTCAGATTACAGAAGCTAACGTCTGATAAACCCGTTCAGCTTATGATGTCATTCGCTTTTATAGCAAAATTTATGAAATCATTATCATCACATAGAATACCGCCTGAGACAAGGTTTTAGCGGCATTTCCGGATGCCCTCAGGAACATCCTGAACAATAGGGCAAAATTTCACTGGTTGAAGTTATACCGTAGACTAGCTTTTGCCAAATTAAAAAAAAATCAAGTACGGTGAAGAATATTCAGAAAATCATAACTTACATTTTCATTTGCCAACCGCTCCTGCATGACCAAAAGAGTTAAACCCAAACCGATCAACGACAAATCTGTTTTTACAAATAACAAGAACACAGAAAACAAAGTAACTGTTGCCAGGCCCGGGATTTCTACTAAAATGAAGCTTTGCATCATTTTAGGCATACTGTCTTTTTTGATCTATGCAAATACTCTACAAAACGGCTATGTTCTGGATGACGTGTCGGTAGTCACAGAAAACACAATAGTACAAAAAGGTTTCTCTGGAATTCCTGAACTGCTTGTAACCCCACGATTGAAAGGCTATGAAAGAGTTACAGATGAAGAAAGCTACCGGCCGGTACCGTTAATAACACACGCAATAGAACATGAGCTATTCGGTTTCAATCCAGTTGAAGGTCATTTGTCAAATATTATTATATTCATTGGATGTGTTATTGCTCTTTTTCTTTTTTTAAATAATCTATTTAACAGTGCGAAAACCGGAATAGCCTTTATTGCCTCTTTATTATTTGCTTTGCACCCTATACATACTGAAGTAGTGGCAAACATTAAGAGCAGAGATGAATTGCTATGTTTTTTATTTGCTTTTTTGTCGCTGAATTTGTTTGTAAATTATGCCAGGGATGGAAGGCTAAAACAATTGCTAACCGCAATGGGAATGTTGTTCCTGTCTTTCCTGTCAAAGGAAACAGTCATCACGTTTTTATTCATCATTCCGCTTGTTTTCTTCTTTTATGTAAATGAAAACAGGAAGCGTAGTCTTATTATTTCAGTTGCTGCATTGCTTGTTACCATGGCCTTTCTCACAGCAAGGGTTGCCGTTCTTGGCATGCACCATTCAAATACAATTTATTTTCTCTCTAATCCGCTGGTTTCCGTACACGATCCCTTTGTTCGGATAGCCACAGCGATCATGGTACTCGATAAATATTTGAAGTTACTGTTTATACCTTACCCGCTGATATGTGATTATTGCTACAACAGCATTCCGTTAGTTGGCTTCGGTAATGTATTTGCATTACTTTCATTAACTGTCTATCTTCTTTTAGCCACAATTGGTATTTACAGGCTTATTAAAATCCGTAGAGACCCGTGGGCATTCGGTATTTTATTTTTTTTAGGCACCTTAACTTTATTCTCCAATATCCCATTCCTTGTTTACTCTGAAATGGCTGAACGGTTCTTGTTTTTTCCGTCAGCAGGTTTTTGTTTGTCAGTTGCATTGGTTTATGATCGCTGGGTTTCAAAATCAGAAATATCCGGGTTATCAATGCTGAAAAATAAGCGTGCTTTAATAACTATTATACCCGTGTGTTTAATTTTTTCAGCGCTCACCGTCACCCGCAATGTTGAATGGAAAGATAATTATTCACTTTTCAGTGCAGACCTGAAAAAATCTGATCGCAACTGTCAACTTTATTATTGCCTGGCAACCGAAATATCGCATAATTTGTATCCTAACGAACCAAACCCCGCAAGCAGGCTGCAACTGGACCAGGAAAGTATAAATTACCTTAACCATGCAGTGGCTATTTACCCTGATTTCGAGGGTGCACATTTGGAATCAGGCAGGATATACGAGCAACTACAAATGTCTGATTCAGCCATTGTTCACGATCTGCGGGTTTTAAGAATTAATCCCAAGTCAATAGTTGCTAATTATAATTTAGGCAGAGCCTATTATTTTTTGAAGAAATACCCGGAATCAATTGGATTTTTCAAAACAACATTAGCCCTGCAGCCTGATATTTTATTTGCCAATTTAAACCTGGCCTGCTGCTATTCAGACTTCAAACAATATGATTCGGCCATTGTATATTTTAATAAAACACTTGCTTTAGACCCTAAACAACCACAGGCAAGACAAGGATTAGCATTTGCTTATGCTATGAAATACAAACAAGATAGTACAAGTAAAAACAAGAAGTAATCATTTCCTCTCGTCGAAATCCACTGGTCGAAGTTTCGCTTCGCCTTGACATTTCCCGTCTCCGCCCTGTCTCTCCAAAGCATAGCTTGTGAGGAGGCGGAGGACTCGGCGGCAACTTGCCTACCGGCAGGCAATCAGAGCACTGAAGCTGAAATAATGCGATTAGTACTGTTTTACCAATCAGGCTTCCATCGCGAAATGCACACGAACCTTATTCCTGACACTACGGAAACGATGGTGAAAGATTCACAGCCGATGTCTTATTCTCCTGTGAAGTCCCTTCAGGGATTTAGGGTTTTACCCCCTCACCACCTTCCTGATTGCCAGGTAATCAAGGTAATAAATGATCTTTACCGAGAGGCTGTTGCTCCGGGGAGCTTTTAAGGTATTATTTACGTCGGAGAAATAATTGCTTTCTATGGCTGGGGTTTCGGGTGAGGAATAGATGCTGTTCTGGTACACTACGCTCATCTCGCTGCCGGGGCGGAACTGCCAAACGAGGCTGGTATAGATATTGAAGGAGTTGTAGTTGATATTGTGCGGGGCATTGTAAGTGGTGGGGCTGGTGGTGCCGTCGTTGTTCAGGAAATGGTACTGGCTGTAATTCGCCTGTGACCAGTAATGACGGGCGTCCACCTTCAGCGACATGGTATTGGTGAAGATGTAGGCTGCATCAAGGGTATTGGTAACCGTATTCACATTCCGGGTACCGAAATAAATGGAATCAGCGGTGCCGGCTACATAGCCCACATCGTTGGTAGCCGTGGAGCCGGACAGGCTGTAAATCATAGAAAATTGATTACTGAATCTGTACCGCGGACTTATGTTCCATGAAAAAGAATTGCGGCCGGGGGTTGAGAACCACCTGTTGCTGGCTCCTATATCGAGGGCAAATCTTTTGCGGTAATCGGTAGAATAAAAACCACCGGCCATATAATTTTCAGGGGCTACGTAATACCTGCCGAAGGTGCGGGGCTCGTAATAATCGTAACTCTTAACCGGCTGACCGGACCAATAAAAACTGGCAGCATCAAAATTCTTAAAGACCATAAAATGTGATCCATAGAAATCAAACTGCTTAAAAACATCAGGGTTAAAAACCCTGAAATATTCAATACCAAAATGATTGGTACATGAATTGAAAAACGAGTTAGGTTTGTAGGTGTTATAGTAATTCTCGAAAATATAATAACTCAGGTTGTTGTGGTCCAGGTAGCCCAGGTCATTGGGATTAAAATGGTCGCTGATACTACGGGTACTCAACCGCCAGGTACAGTTGCCGCTGATCTTGCCTATGTCGAAGTAATATCGGTAACCAAGGTCAGGTTTAGAGGTGTAGTAGAGCTGGCTCACATCGCCGGAACCATTAATGCCATAGGTATTCGATTTGTTGGCAAACTTAAAGAGCAGCGCAGTAACATCGGCATTGTAGCTGTTCTCTTTGCGTGATACATTGGTGTTGATGAAGCTGACGTAGGAATTGTTTTTCAGGGCCTGGTCGAGCACAATAACGTTGTAGTTGGTAATGGGCGATGTTTGCACCTGGCGCTCAGTGCCATTACTGTCCCTCACCGTAGCATTGGCGGGTGCAGATACTGCATTAAAGAAACCAATACCGAGGTTGCCCCTGGTTCTGCCGGAGATCTTAGTAGCATTATATAATTTGGTGGCAGAGGGATTTTTGAGAATGGTATCATTCGGATAAAGCCCGGTGGGACTTGCCGCATTTACCGGAGCGCCCCCTACTCTGCGGGAGTAAAACAGGTCGTTCTTATTAAAGAGATCCAGACCTTCAGTAAAAAAATAGCGGCGGTCGTCGTACCTGACTTCTACAGGTGACAGATTGAGTACGCTGTTATCATAAATGGTTTGACCGAAATCGGGTACCAGCGTCATATCAATAGTAAAGCTTTCGTTGAAGCCATACTTTATGTCCATACCACCATTCAGCGTTGTAGCATTAACCCCGTTATAGTTCTCGGCATAACCTGAAATGTAGGGAAGCAGTGAAAGCCTGACAGGAGACTTAATATTCCGGATCCCGGCGAGAATGCCTGTCTGGCTAAGGCCATTGGGGATAGTTGGCAGCACCATATTCCAATTCGATGTTTCCCTGGTTCGCCTGATGACCCTGAAAAAATTGACGCCCCAAAGTTGTTCCGCTTTATTAGGGAAGCGCAAAGCGGCATAAGGTATTTTCATTTCCACACACCAGCCTTTTTCGTTGCAGGAAACCTTTGAATACCAGGCGGCATTCCATGATCCGTTGCCACCGTCAAATTTAATGATGGCATCTACCTGCACACCCGCGGCGGTAACGGCAAACTGGGTGGCGTTCTGCTTGTCGTTATAGGTATCGAAGGTAACACCAAATACATCTGTGCTCTGGTCGCCATATACATCCCTTGGGGAGAGTTGTTTCAGAATACTATCAGGGCTATCATACAAAAAGGCGCCTACGTAAATGGCTTCGTTATCGTACAAAATGCTTACTTCTGTTTTCTGCAGGGATGGCTCACCGGGGTTGGGGCCATATTGTATAAAGCCGGTTGCTTTATCGGCATGTGCCCATGCGGGTTCATTGAGTTTACCATCAATTACTATTTGTCCCTCTGCCACACTTGCGGCCAGGGTCTTCTTTCCGGCCTGGGCAAATGTAAAAGCCTGCATTGTAACTAATGCAAGTATAAGCAGGAGTTTTCTATAACAGATGAACACAGGGAAAATGTTGAAAATTAGCTCAGGCTTCTACCTGATCAAAAACTGGAAGTAATGGTTGCCTTTAACCCGCTGAATGCCGGCTCATACCTGCACACCCCCCCCGCACAATTCATACCATCCACTTGTTTAACATAACCGATAGAGAACCTGTTAGCGCCCTTGGTATAGGCAATGTAAATATTGTAGTAATGATTGGCCTTAGGGATAACGCCCGCAGAATAGTTCGGATTATCTGAGGTTTTGTTAGGTGAGATATTGTACATATCCGATGCAGATATAGACAATTTCGGCGCCATGTCATATTCCAGCAGCACAAAAGCCCATGAGCCATAGTCCTGCTGAGTGGACATATATTGCAGTTCCGCGCGCAATGAATTCTTTTCGTTCATGCGGCAGGTGATTTCAGCGAAAGGTGTTATTGCTTTCAGTATCGGGTCCAACTTGCGCTTGGCGTAGTAAAGCTGTAAATTGTATTCGAGGTACTGCGCACCCACCTGGAAAATCCATTTAGTTCCCTGGTAATTACCTTCCACATAGCCTTCGCGGTATAGCTCTTCGTTGTTGAGTGTATTAATGTGGGTAAAGGTGGCTGTAAAACTGGTGACATCATTAGGGGCCAGTAACAGGTTGGCAGTTGCAGCCATTTCAGAAATATCCTGGGATGCAGGTGTATAGCGCGAAATAAGGCGTTCAGGGCGCTGGATTGCTACAACAGGCTGCCAGTTGAGCATACCGTTCAGCAATATTTCATTGGGCGAAGTGCGCATTACAAAATTCTCAGTACGCTTTCCGGAAAGGCTAAGGGCAAAGCCTTTCTTGCCAAAATTAATATTTGTGTATTCTATGTTGCCGGGTACATCATACAATAGGGTGTTAACACCTTTTGCAATTGCATCATGCGTTTTATAGGCCCCTTCCACATACCAGGAAAAATTTTTGTAGGTAACGGTGTTATATAAGGTGTAGGCAAACATATTGTAAACCGGTGTGAAATGGGGGTTCGCGCTGTCTGCGGTGTACTGGCTAACAACGTTAGCCTTTACACTCTGGTAAGAATTTTCATCTAGTGTGCGGTTCAGTACCCCAATGCCAGGTATGAAATGCAGCTTCCCGGTCCTGAAATCACCTTCCATGTTAATACCCTTGATAACCGGACCATAAGACGGGGTATGCAATGCGCCATTAATGCCAATGGCGCTGTTGTTTTTCTGCTGGCCGGTAAACCCTTTAATTTTTATCTTCTTACCGA
Organism: uncultured Bacteroidota bacterium; assembly: GCA_903839875.1. Classification (GTDB taxonomy): domain Bacteria; phylum Bacteroidota; class Bacteroidia; order Chitinophagales; family Chitinophagaceae; genus Nemorincola. Next base: position 19,651 of record CAIMDZ010000205.1, on the reverse strand, counting down.
TCCTGTATTTCAACTCAATGCCCATCAGTGCATTATCTATCAGCAGTCCCCTGTCTTCGTAAGAACGGAAGAGAATACCACTGCCTACCTGGTCGTAGATAGACCCGACAGTAATGGAAAGGTCTTTCATTTCCTTATTGATACTCCACGCGCCAATGCCAAAATCGGTACTTGCAGAAGTAGGATTCTTGAGGTTGGAGTTATTAAAGGCGTCAGCACGTAAAGAAAAGGTGTATCCCTTGATATTGTATCTGACGCCCAGCCAGCCTTCACTACCACTGAGATAATTATCGTACAAAGGATTGCCCGATGCCTTGATATTGACATCTCTCTGAAAATAATTGAGGTTCATCATCAGGTCTCCGGAGAAAGTTCCCTGTGCCATTGACCTTATTGATGCACATAGGATGAAAAATAAAATTGCAGATTTCTTCATTTAGAATGTGTATATTGTTAAAGTTTTTCCGAAATTAGTCGCTTAATTTAACTTTGGCAAAGTTTTCGCTTATTTATTAATAAAACAAGTAAACATGAAAAAAATCATTCTGGCCCTTGCTACTTTATGCCTGGTATTCAATCTTCAAGCTCAGGATTTGCCTGAAACAGAGATTACGGACGTAAATACAGGTAATGCCATAGCATTTAACCAGACATTTGAAAAAGGCAAAGTCACTTTAGTTAGCTTCTGGGCTACCTGGTGCATACCTTGCAAAAAGGAAATAAAGACCGTATCGCTGAAACTTGCAGACTGGAAGAAAGAAGCAGACTTCAACTACATGACCGTGTCAATTGATGAATCAAAGTCAATTGGGCTGGTCAGATCATATGCTAAAGTTCAGGGCTGGACTTTCCCCTACTATATTGATGTAAATTCAGATCTGAAGCGTTCACTAGGTTTCCAGAATGTGCCATTCACTGTTATTATTGATAAAAACGGTAAAATAGCCTTTACACATTCGGGTTATGAAGAAGGCGGAGAGGTGGAAATATGGGCAAAGATCAAGGAGCTATGTGCTGCTAAGTAATGCCTGAGAAAAAGGAATCTCGTATACCTGCCAGCCGGCAGGGTGCAATTTTTCATGTAGTTTTTTAAGGTCGCAAAAACCTTGTGGACTTTAAGATTGATGGTAATTTTACTTACCGGATATTATCCTTGATAATATTATTTCAGATGAACGGGAATAGCTGTATTTATCAGGGAAATGATTGATAGTGCTATCATTACGAGGTTCACTTGAAACAGATACAAGGGCGGAAACTATACTGGTAATCTCTTCCGGATCGCAGAAACGGGCAGCCCTTTCATAAATCTCTTTATAGACCGGGATGTCGGAACAAATGATCTTACAGCCATTGTACAGCCCCTCTAATAATGGAATACCAAAACCTTCGTACAGTGAAAGCGACACCACTATTTCCGCTTTTTTGTACATACCAATCAGTTCATCCTCATCAAGCGTAAGATAAATAATGATGTTCCCGGATTCAAGATCATGTTCATTTATTCCTGCTTCTTTGAATACTGTGTTTTTGTCTCCTATGATCACAAGCTTGTATTCATCCTTTAAAGGGCTTGCTAAAAATGCGGAGATGAGTTTCTGATGGTTCTTCCGGATGTTAAATGTGCCGACGGAAAGGATCATCTTTTCCTTAACCCCATGGCTGCCGGAGCCCAGTGTCAGCATACGCTGAGAAATACCGTTATAGGCCACTGTTATCTTGTTCGCGGGAATTTTATAACAGTTAATTATTTCATTTTTTACGGTTTGGCTAACTGTGAATATATGCCGGCATTGAATAGCCAGCCTGGGTATCAGGATATTATACCATGCCGAAAATGCTTTAGAATTCCATTCGGGGTGGTGGTAGAAGGCCAGATCGTGGATAGTAACGAAATTGTTGCTATACAGAAGGGGTGCAGTATTGGCCAGACTTAACAGAGGCGGGCTTTTATGCCTTGCCAGGTAAAAGGGGAGGTCTACCTGCTCCCATAAATGGCCGGTATTTTTCCCGACAATCTTTACGTTAAGCTCTTTTGCAATATCAGTATGCAGGATATTACCGGGTGCAACAAAGGTTGCCTCAGGGTGTAACTTTTTAATTTGTCTGCTACATTCAATTCCATACCTTTGTACACCCGAAAGGGGCTGTGTCAGAAATCGTGCATTTACAAATATTTTCATTTTAAAACTGCAAAAGGGCCATCTCCTTTGCAAAGTATCAACAAAATCCACAACGTGCAAAATATCACGCGTATATATGCCCTTAGCAAACGAAACGTAATATTAAGGTACAAAAACTCATTGATCGGATTTTTCTGGGGATTTTTCAAACCATTATTGTACCTATTCATTTTTATTGTCATATTTAAAGACAATCCCAATGCCCCTCCCAATTATATTTTATTTGTCACTTCAGGATTGATATTATGGTTTTTCTTTTCAAATGTGACCGGCCAGGCGGTAGGTAGTATTGTGGGGTCTGCAGGTCTTTTAAAATCGCTGAATATCCCGGCCTATTTCTTCCCTTTATCTGAGACTATAAGCGAATTATTCAACCTGCTGCTCACCTTAGTTGTATTCCTGTTCATCATGAATTGGTTCGGGATCGTTTACAGCCCAAGAATTTTGTTAGTAATACCTCTTATTTTTCTGTTTGCCATTTTTTCCCTTGGGCTTAATTTATTTCTTTGCTCCATCAATGTTTTTTTCCGGGACGTAGGTATCATTTGGAATACCATCCAGCCTGCATTATTCTTCCTTACCCCTATAGGGTACCGTGAATTACCCGGCAAATACAAGTTTATTATGGATTGCAACCCAATCTATTATTTTATCAAAGTAGGCCGCGATACCTTGTGCGAACCAATTGTACCATCCTGGCACGACTGGAGAAATTGCATTATAATATCAGTGGGTATGTATCTTGCAGGCCAGTTCGTTTTCAACAGGTTAAAAAATCAATTTATTTCAGCAATTTAATCCCCTTTAATGGATTCGGATATTATCATTAAGGTTGAAAATGTGCATGTAAGCTTCTGGCAGAATAACGTAGGCGTTTATTCTATCAAAGACTTAATTACCCAGCATAAAATGCCGTTTAAGACCAAAACCATACTGAATAATATATCCGTTGATGTGAGGAGAGGCGAGAGCCTGGGAATTGTAGGCAGGAACGGATCGGGGAAGAGCACACTTTTACGTACTATAGCCGGAATAATAAAACCGGACAAGGGTAAAATTACCGTTAACGGCACATTCGCCCCTATTCTTGCACTTGGCGCCGGACTTGAATCAGAACTTACGGGATATGAAAATATTTCCTTATTGCTTGCTTTGTATGGAAGGGTAAAAGTGAATTCGAATGCAATTGAAAGTATCAAAGAGTTTTCTGAGCTGAGTGATGAGGTGCTTTGCATGCCGGTAAAGCAATATTCTTCAGGCATGGTGGCGCGGCTGGCGTTCTCTATCTCGCTTGCCAATGAATCGGATATTCTGATCATTGACGAGGTGCTGGCAGTTGGCGACCAGGGATTCCAGGCTAAATGTATGGACAAGATATTCCAGATAAAAGCTCAGGGTAAAACAATACTGTTTGTGTCGCATTTCCCGGAATATGTGGCCAAAATATGCAATAATGCTATAATGCTGGACCATGGCGAATTGATACACAGGGGAACATCTGAGGAGATTGCGGAGAATTACCGGCAGTTGTTTTAGGGTTCTGCGCGAGGTGTTTTCACGCAAAGGTTTTTCACACAAAGGCGCAATTAAGTGTCTGAATAACCCGAAAATTTAAGCTCGCAAAGGAGTGGTTACAGAGATCGAGAAAAAGGGGCTCTCACAAAGGCGCGAAGACGCAAAGGGGTTATGTAATGGAGGGGGTAAGATAAAGGTCGCCAAGGCGTTATGTAAATTGCTCCTTTTCTTTCATCAGAAAAATAAAGAGCCAATCTATTAATTTTGCAAGCTTCACAGAATGAAAAAAAATGCTGATAAAATATTTGAACCGGGTAAGGGGAAATTAGGCAGCATTGTTGAGTTTGGGTTGTTCCTGTTTACCAGGCCGGGGTTTGAGTTGGCGAGGAAACTGGTGAGGAGAAAGTTGCGCAAGATTGGGATAATAAAAGAGCCAACAATCAATTACAACTCGTGGGTTATAGCCCGGACCGAGGACTACGAAATAAAGAATGAGTCTGAGACACTCTCCCCCACCCTGAAATTGCAACCCCGGTTTAGTATTGTTATCCCCAAAACAAATGCTTCGCACGGTGAACTTTCATTTACGATTGAGTCTATTAAGGGACAACTCTACAAAAATTGGGAAATACTGCTTGTTGTTGATGATCCGCAACTGCATACGGGGCAAAAAGAAACAAATCCTGACTCAGCTGACGAGCATATACTCCACATTAATTTACCACCGGGAAATGACATGGCAATGCGCTGCAATGCGGCACTGGCTGAAGCTACCGGGGATTACGTGCTATTTATTTATCCCTGCGACATTTTAACTCGCAACTGTCTTTTCGAATTCACCTGGCTTATAAACCACCTGACAGAAGCAGCCATCATCTATGCTGACGACGACTCGATGGACCCTGCATGGGACTATATTGATCCCTATTTCAAACCAGCCTGGTCGCCGGATAGTTTGTTATCGCGCAACTATATTGGCAATTCGTTTGTGATTAAGAGGGATCTCGTTATGCAGCTCGGAGGATTCAGGGATGGATTAAATTACAGCGCTTTTTATGATTTGCTGCTCAGGGCTACCGAGGTTACCAGTAATGCAGGGCATATTCCGGCGATATTATTTCACAAAAGAAGCAACAAACCTGTTGATGGCACCCAGAGGAAGGCTTTGCAGGATGCTATGATAAGAAGAAACACCCCCGCTGATATTGAGGATGTTCGGGATTTCGCAGGATGTTATGACATAAAATATAAGGTTCTGGCTTTTGATAAAGTAAGTATCATAATACCCACAAAGGATCAGGCCGCAATGCTGAAAACCGCTCTTGATTCAATACTTGAGAAAACGGATTATCCAAACTACGAGATCATTGTGCTGAATAACAATAGCGTGACTGAAGAATTCGGTACGCTGAATAAGGAATTCACAGAGAAATACCAAGACAAATTCAGATGCATTGATGCATTTTTCCCTTTCAACTTTTCCAAATTAATTAATACCGGCGTAAAAGAAAGCAAAGGGAAATACATATTGATGCTGAATAACGATATCGAAGTCATCAGTAACGACTGGCTGACGCAAATGGTGTCATATGCGCAGCACAAGCATACAGGCGCTGTGGGTGCAAAACTGCTCTACCCTGACAATACGATTCAGCACGCCGGAATAATATTTGGTGCAAACAGGGATTCGGGGCATGTGTTTGCAGGTTTACCCAATGGGAGCGCCGGGTATTTCAATAATCTTGTTACGGCTACCAATTATTCCGCCGTGACGGGCGCCTGCCTGATGTGCAGGCGTGATGTCTATAATGAAGTGGGTGGCATGGACGAAAACCTTGCAATAGAATTTAACGACCATGACTTTTGCCTGAAACTGTTGAAGCGCGGATACTATAACGTCTATCTGCCCACGGTGGAATTATACCACCACGAGTCCGTATCACGCGGGCATCCTTTCAGAAACAGAAGCGCATGGAAGCAACATGAAAAAGAATTAGCTATCTTTAAAGCCAAATGGCAATCATTCATAGATAATGATCCGTATTATAATCCGGGTATTGATCTTCATAATGCCGACTTCAAAATAAAATGATAGACACAAAAAATACGCTCCTGAAACTGCGCCCATGCGCTTATTTCATTTTATGAAGAACAGCAGGTACTATCATTTGATCTCTTTTATTGCTGTGACGGCAGTCATCTACTTTTGGTTTCTGAAGTGGAAGACGGGAACGATCTATGGTGATGACCTTACTATGTTCATTCAAAACAGCCATTTAAATAGTTTTCATGACAAAGTAAACCTGGAGTTAACGATAGACAAATACCGGCCTGTTCACGGCGTTGTGTATTCAATAATAGTCGGCCTGTTCAAAAAAAACCTTAACGATTATTACCTGTTTAATGTTGCCATTCAGGCGATCAATACACTCGTTTTCGCGCAGTTGCTAAACCTTTTTCTTAAATCACGTTGGTTTGCATTGCTTTTCAGTCTGCTGTTGGGCTTGTCCCGGTTTTCTTTTTATTCAATGACCCAATTGTTGAATGGAGGTGCGTTGGAGGGGTTGGCGATGACTTTCTTTTTGCTTTCCGTTTTTTATGTTTTAAAGGTTTTGGTAAATAAGGCCGGTGATTCTTCGGTACAATTACGAAGCCTCATTATAAGCAGCTTACTTGCCAATTTAGCGCTCTATACCCATGAAAGGTATGTTGTGTTGCTTCCGTTTATATTGTTAATAGTCGCGTTTGCGCCTGCGGTCAGACACCTTGCCGGTAAGCAAAAAATAATTCTCGCCATTTTTGTAGTCCTGTCTGTTACGATAAACGTCCTAATTAAAAAGTGGATCTATGCAGTGCCGTTCTTCGTAGGAACGGGCGGTACCAATATCACTTTTTCATTCGCGTCTGCATCTGCCTATTTTATTGATGGTGTTTTATCAATTTGCGAAATAAATTCAAAACCGGAATACCTTACAGGAATAACATTTTTCTCATTGCACGGTATCAACATTATGATTCCTATACTGTTATTTTCAAGCCTTCCTTTAATATTGACAGTGTACCTGGTAAATGTTAGAAAAGCATTTATTCGCAAAAATGAATCCACCATATCAACCTTTCTTTTCCTTATCATTCTCTTTGTTTTATGCCTGGCCCCGGCTGTTGTCACTATCAGATTAGAGCAAAGATGGCTACAGGCTTCTTTAAGTATTTTTATCTTATTGGTTGTAATATCGTTGGCGGGTATCCCTTTTAAAAATAATTTTACAAAAACCATCCTTTACCTTTCTTTTATCACATTATTCTTATCAACCGAGTTCATATATCTTTGGAAAGGTGCAGATGTCATTTATATCAGTTCTTCGCAGAAGATGGCATCCTTGTTTAAAAAGGCAATTGATGAGGGTATTGTCAATTCATCAACAAACCGGCTAATAATAGTTGAAAAAGCAAAGGACCCTAACGGAGAAAATGAAGTATCGTGGACCCTGAGTAATGGAGATTTCTTTCAATTTTATTTGAATAAAAATGTACAGCTATCATTCGCTGACTCAGTGTATGAGCGTGTTCATTCGAATTCTGATACTACTTTACGAAATTTTAATAAAAATACCGACAGGATGGTATGCCTCAACAATGGCGTTATAAATATAACCGGCGAATTTTTAAAGGACTCTTTGAAAGATTTCTCAAGAAAATGAGCAAATGAAATTCATCATGCCTCCCGCAATTGGAGCCTTATCTCTTCAACACCCTTACCTCTCTGACAGTTCCCGGAAAATCGGAATTGAAATGCACAACGCCAATACTATTTCTGAAAGTACATTTCGTGTCCGCACTTCCAGCTAGCTTGCTGTTGTTGTACACGGTGATTACACCATGGTTCACTTTGATAACTACATTATTATCCATAGTGCAGCTTAATTTGCACGGTACACCTCCACACCACCTGGTTCCGTCACCAAACACAAACTCAAATACTGTTAGGTCGCTTGTTCGTTGGGCCATTAAGATTCCGGAATTTTTCGCATCGCTTGTTGCGTTATTGAATATCCAGCATGCACCTGATAATAATGAGGTATCGAGCGGACTAATATATAGTTCAATAGTAAAGGTCTCAGCAAGTTCCAGCCTGGGAAAAAACTGACTTGGATTGGGCAGATTGCTGAAATGATTGTAATAGTAAATAACGTCCGGGTCTTTATATTGCTTATCAGCATGTTGCCTGACTGGTCTGAATAAGACGAAGTTCCTGGCAGGGATAATTTCTCTGTCTATGACGGTATTCTCTGAAAGCGTTTTTACCAAAGTATCGTCAATAGACCAAGGAAAAGCGACATCGTAAATAACCGGATATTTTCTGGCCCTGATAACGTCAAGACAGGCGAATAAGTCCGACTTCAAAAAAAGTTCGGTTGATCCGGGAGTATTTACCGGATTGTAATAGTTACCTGTTGCATAATAGTAACTTTCAAAATCTCTGCATAATATCAGTACTGTGTCGTTTCGGGGAATATTTTTTGCAATAAAGTCCGCCCGGCTACAAAATATTTTTTTCACCAGCGAGGTGTCAGGACCTATGTTACTCCAGGCCATAGAATGAATAGCAGGCACATAGTTTAACATCGAAAATGCAGCATCGGTCAAAAAAATAAAAGGTATAAAAAATAACATTACTACAACGTGATAGACAGACCTTCGTATGATGACCTCGGATAAAAGCTGATCGCAGAAAATACCCATCAATATAATGGCCGGATAAATCACTACCGGCAAGTTGGTATCGTACGACCTGCCCTGAAAGTATGCAAATATGCCCAACCCAAGAATAAAAAGAAACGCTGCTACGGGCACGTGAGCCTGGTAAGTTTTCCTCAGCTTAAACACACAATAAATGCATACTATTACATAAACTACTATCGGAACATTCCATAAATGCAAGGCCGGCATAGGAAGCATAAAATAACCCGAAACATAAAAGTAGGTTTGAAAATCGAGCAGGTGTCTGAAATCGGGCCACATGCCTGATTTCATTTTTGTAGTGACTGAGAAGAGGGCAACTGCAGCAAATAATGCAGCCGACATCCATGCAACATAAACAATGCCTGATTTCAGCGACTCCTTAAAACCACAAGAATAAAAAGCAGAAAACAGAAGCGAGATACTTACGGCTACAAAGACAACAAGCCCGGAATCGAAGTTCCAGAGTACTGAAAACCCTGCAACTAAAGCTAACACAGGTAGTAAACGTTTCCTGGCTATTTCTCCGGCAGTGAAGTAAGATACTATTAAGCAGAAGGCTACTGATGGAAATAAAATCCGTAACGGCCAGTATTGGTAGTATAACCTTGGAGTTGCTGCGATGGGCAACCTTGATTGCCAATATTGCCAAAAAATGACCGCCAAAAAAGTGACGAGCGCCAGCACGTCTTGCCTGATAATTTTTTTTACCCCCAGGAAAATGCACAAAAATGAGAGTGCATTTAAAATACCCATTACCCAGCTGAAACTATAAATGGATAGTCCAGTCAACCTGAACAGCGGTGTAAGGAACCATGCGTACAGGCCATACTGGCAATTAATATTCACCAGTAAAGACTTACCTGCAAAAACCTGCGTCATCGAATAAAAGACAGCGTTCGTCTCCATAGCCCCCTCATAATCCTGTTTGCCAAACTGAAATACATTGCAGAGCACAAGTTGAAAAAGAACCACTGCAACAATCTGAAATGAAATGACATTAACAACAATCTTCCTGAACATTGAATCCCTCAATTCAGCATACCTCACTAAGCCATACGCCGCAAACCCATAAAAACACAATCCAACGGGCAAGGTGGTTTTATAAATCAGGTTATTCACGAAAAAATATCCGGTTGTTTTGTCTAAGTGTAAAAGGCCTTGCTGAAAAATAAGAACCAGGTAAAGTATGAAAATATTTACGCCGGCTAAATTGATATAATAAGCCAACAGAGGCTTTTTGAGCAGCCGGTTTCTCAAAGATTTTATTCTATTGAAAACAAAAAATGTAAATATTGGCGTACAAATGATGGATAGCAGAAACTGAAGTTTTTCAACCGGTTCAGGCAAAAACGCTTCTTTTGCCATAAAGGAAATCGCAGTTGCATTTTTAATAATTGAAGCGACATCAGGATGGTAAAAGCAGTGAATACAATAGTTTAGCGCAATTAATAGTACTACTATGGTATAAAGTGTAAGCGTACCAATCGCCAGATTTATTCTTAAATCATCGTTTTGAATTTTGGGTCCATTTTCCGAAATCTCTTTATTCATATTGGTTCGTAGTAGTTAAGGACTGGGTGGTAATTTTTTTTAGAAGTAAATGTAAGATTTTTTTAATGGCAAGTATATAATCGGCCAATTAATGCCACGGATACCTGTTCCTGTTTCACCAAAAAGTTGTGCTCCCTTTCTATCCATTAACACTATTGTCAGTTTCTTATCCCGTAACTGATCAAACCGATAAAAAACATGTCTTCTTTTACAAAATTATTTCAGGGTAATGCCACCCCAAAGTCAATTATAAATCCGAAACCGAAGTGATCATTTGCCTGCATTTCAACACAAAATGCCTCCCCATACAAAAAAGCCAATGTTATAAAGTGCAATTCCTGCGGATAGGCCGGCCACATGAAACTTCCGGACGGCATTGTGGAGATATAGAGCAACCCGTTACGCTGTAAATATTTTGTAAATGTACTAGTCAGTTTTTTAGGTAAAAAATGGCACATGGGATATCGGCCTTTGCACGCAGACGAAAGTAGCACTACTTTATTGCACAAAACAAAAACTGCCCTGCACTGTAATATCCAAGAGAATCAGACCAATAAGTAATGGCATAAGCATCCTTAAAACCAATCTCATTTAACTGGCCGAACATTTCCCAGCCAAAGTGCGTGTAGCATAAAATACCTTTATCAGGGTTTACGGGATCACCATGGTATTCAGGCTCAAGGTGATGGGTAGTAACACCATCTTCCGAGACAATCGCACGTATAATGTTCTCGTGGCTCAAACAAGCGAAGGGAACTGTCCAGAACATCATGCCTCCTTTTTTCAGTATCCGGTATCCCTCCGAAAATGCTTTTTTAAAATCAGGTATGTGCTCAAAACATTCAAACGAAAGGTAGTAATCCATCTCCTCGTCTTTAAAGGAAAGCCGCGTCGCATCCTCATGCCTTATACCATTATCATTGACATTCCCCGGCTGCGCGTCAGCGCCTAAAAACTCACTACCGACAAGATTTGGATATTTTTGTTTAAGGTAGGAGTATAGCGGCGTCAGTTGTTCAGCTATGTATATCCTGCTGTCTTTGCCAGGATCCAATTCAAAGTCAATAAAATGAACAGAAGCGCGGAGCCTGTTATTTAATTTGGTAATCGGACAAGTCACCCGCTCCCGCCAGTTTATGTGCACCCCATCTGAATAAAGATAGTCAACCGCAAATTTCACTTCCGCCTGCGCAGGGTAGGAATAACCCTTTACCGTGAATTCCTTCTTATCGGCACTGAAAAGCCCTTCTTCTATTTTCTGTATCTTCCGGTACACATGCTCATGGCTTTGCAGATGTGCAGTAAATTCTTTAAGATTTTTTAGTCTGGCCGTTATCATACAGAGTCAAATTTTTTTACCATGATCCCTTATTATTTACCCGATTATCTCTTTGAACACATCCTTCATTTTCGCTTCATTAAAATTATCGCACACATACTTCAACCCAAATTCAGATAAGCATTTCCACTTTGCTTCATCATAATACACATCTGCAATTTCACTCAGCATTTGTTCCATTGTATTTGCTCCATGACAGACAAACTTATCATCCTTTGGCATGCCCTCAAATGCGATATCCGTGCCCACTACCGGCACTCCTTTTGACATTGCTTCAATAACCTTGCCTTTCACACCCGCACCATATCGCAATGGCACAATAGCAATCCTTGTTTTTTTGTAAAGTTCATTTAATTCATCAACAGAGATGTCTGACAAAATATTCAATAGTTTGAACTTATGTTTGTAGGCAGTTATTGACTTAGGCATAAGAGAGCCAACAATAGTCAAACTGATATTTTGCTTATGCAGAGGTTCGTAAATTTCATCCAGGAACCAGGCCATCGCATCCTTGTTAGGCGGATGATTAAATCCTCCTACAAATAGCAGTCCTTCCCGCTTATCATATGGCGCCACCTCTCTAGTTACATCAAAAAAATAGGCCGGAATATAGTGTATTGGTTTGGTAATATACTTTCTGAGGTATTCAATTTCATCATGACTCAGCACCAGGGAATTATCGGCATTCTGGTACATAAAATCTTCCGCTGCTTTTATCCTTTTAGCCTGGTTTAGCAATCCTGCATCATTTTTAGAAGCAGCTTCCTTTTCCAATCGAAGGTACCCAAGGTCGTGCCCGAAATAAATAATATTTCCTTTGTAATTATTACTTTTCAGGAAGGCAATAATCGGAGCGCAAACTGAAGCCCTGCTTAATAATACCACTTCTATATTATCCAGGTTAGCCTTTAAATAATGTTTCCAGCTTTGATCAAAAAAATTGAACTCACTACCTTTAAGTACTTCAACACCTTTTTCCCGGAACGATTTTTCATACTGATTTGAAATGACCTGATTCTCGCCGAGGAACTTAACATTGTATCCCAGCTCCAGCATAGAATCAATGAAATTACTGATGCAGCGAGATCCCGCATCTTTATCTATCCGCGGCAAATAATGATCAACTACAAGTACATGCTTGTGACCTCTGGTACGGTCACGTTCAGAAAAAACATGCTCACCGTTCCTTGATTTCTTACGTAGTTCGTCATGCCACTTTGCCAGAAACTTATTTTTGTTTACTTCCTGATAACTCTTTATGCCGGAATCGAGGTTAGTGCCATGTGATATACCTTCAAAATGCACTACCACCGAAAACGGCTGAAATATGACTTCCCGGCCTTTTTTCCTAACCTCGAAACAGAGGTCTGTATCTTCATAATAAGCAGGAACAAAGTTTTCATCAAACCCGCCAATTTCATCCCACAATTCCCTGGTTATCATTATGGCGGCACCTGATATATAATCAGCTTCTTTTACATAATTGTATTCAGGTTTTGAGGGGTTGTCGCGGTTGCCATAATTCCAGGCGCTGCCATCCTGCCAAACTATGCCACCTGCCTCCTGCAGCCTTCCATCAGGGTAAACCAATTTTGATCCAACAAGGCCAGCCTTACTGAAGTTTTCGAAGACATACAACAATTCGGATAGCCAGTTTTTTTGTACCTGGGTATCATTGTTCAGAAATACCAGATACTCCCCTTTGGCGCTTTTTGCCGCGTTATTACAATTCTTAAGGAACCCAAGGTTAACCTTGTTTTTTATGATCCTGATATTTTCAAAACATTCTTTGAGCAAAGGAGTATCATCATCCGGATCATCGTTGGCAATAATTATTTCGTAATTTGTAAAGATATTATTTATATAAATTGACCAGACACAATTTAATGTGAAATCCACTTCATGGTACATCGGAATGATAATAGAAACTTTGGGTGTGATTGTACCTGGCAGAACAATTTTAGATCTTTTATCGAATTTCAGAATGGGAAATGGAATTATTTCATTTGCCTGGTTATAGGTTCCTTTACCATGCACTTTTCTATGAAGCAGGCTTTGTATACCATGTAAAAAACCCTTATTTTTTATCTCTGCACTTAATTCTTTTACAATGTCTTTTTTATTAGGGCTTTGGGCAAACTTCACTATATAATTAATATACTTTCCGGCTTTTTTCCTCATTTGTACAAAATTAAAACAAAAACCCCTGAACCACTAAAGGGAAACCACGAATTTAGCTTTAAAGCTATTTCTCATCTAATCGCTTGCATCAACGCTTTGTTGTTTATCAATAATATCCGACCAGACAAGTTAATCAATAGAAATGGGGAGCTAATTAGCTCCCCCATTTCTTTTTGATTTATTCTAAAATACTAACAGAATTATTGCGCGATTACAACATGCAATACTTTACGTTCTGACTCAGTCTTCAGACTTAAAATATACATGCCGTTGGCTACATTACTAATTTGTATCCTTTCTTCTATATTGCCACCTTTTGCAATAGACTTGTTGGTATAGACTACATGGCCGAGCAGGTCAGTTACTTCGTAGGTAACTTCAGCATCATCGTTTGAGCCCAATGAACCTGTTACATTAAATACGCCCTTGTTAGGGTTAGGTACTACATTCACATTGATATCGGAAGCAGTAATTGTCTGAACGCCTACGTTGCTGCCAACATGAATGCGCACACCAACTGCATGAGTATAGCCAGCACATGGGCCGCCATTGCTGGTAACTTCACAGGAAACAGAATCAAGGTCAACGAATTTATTGCTGATAAACCTGATGGCAGTAGCTCCAGGGAACTGGTAGCCATTTACATACCACTGGTACATCGGGTTCGTTCCGGCAGTAGTTGCGGTCGCAGTCAACGTATCGCGCTGGCCTTTCACTATTGTAGTGTGGCCTCCGATAGTAACACCGGGAGTAAGCAGCGGATTAACTGAAACAACAGCTGTATCAGCCATAGTTTTCATACATGAAGTAGCAGCATCAGTTGCTTTAACGGTATAGTTACCGGCAGCTGTCATTGCACCAAAATCAAGTAATGTTCCTGTTCCTGCCATTGGAGTACCTGATGCAGTTACACCAAAATACAACTGGTAGTTTACATTTGTGTTAGATCCATCCAGTGTTACATGAACACCTGTTCCGCCGGCACAATATGCGCCACCGCCTGTAACATTATGTACAACAGGTAATGGAATGCTGCTGATAACAGCGCTGCCGCTCATACTGCTTGTACAGCCGGTAGTAGTATCCGTAGCAACGGAGGTGTAGGTACCTGCAACATTCTGAAAGCCAAAATCAACAGCACTGTCACTACCTGGCATTAAACCTCCTATTGATGTTGGTCCACGTTTTAATTGATAGTTTACACCATTTTGAGAGCTTGATAATGAAACATCAACACCGGCGCTTCCTGCGCAGAAAATCCCCCCACCCGAAGCCGATAACGTAAAAGCAGTTGGTAATGGATTAATGCTAATGACAGCGGCGCCCAGCATATTGGTTGCACATGTGCCACCCGGGCTGGCAACAACCGTATAGTTACCTGCTGAAGTGTAGGTACCAAACATCATTGCTGTTCCTGTACCTGTAACTGTGCTTCCGATTGCCAAACCGCTATAATATAATTGATAGTGTATTCCTGCATCTGAACCGGTGATGCCTACTGTACGGCCTGTTCCGCCAACGCAATAACCACCGCCACCAGTCATTGTTTCTACTGTTGGGGCCGGGTTAGTGTTAATAGATACGGTACCTGTCATGTTAGAAGAACAGAGTGTAGTTGCATCTGTTGCCACTACATTATATATACCGACTCCTGTTTGCGGTCCAAAAGCTAATGAACCTCCAATACCTGATAAAGGAAGAACGGATGTTAATAAAGAACCATTGAAATATAACTGGTAACTTATGCCAATATCCGAATTATTCAGGTTTACGTTAACTCCTGAACCTCCGGGTACGCAATAGGTACCGCCGCCGGTAACAGTATATGCTGCCGGTAAAGGATTGGTACCAACCATTGCGGAACCGGACATTATTGCAGTACAACCGGTGATCGGGTCGGTAGCTTTTACTGTATAAGTACCTGCACCAGCCCGATTACCGAAATCAATTGCAGTACCGCCCCCGCCAACAAGACTGCCGCTTGGAGATGTACCAAAGAGCAATTGGTAGTTGGTGCCGGCATCAGATCCATCAAGACCTATATCACTGCCTGAACCACCTAAACAATAGTTACCGCCACCGGTAACATTATAAGCATTTGGCAAAGTATTTATTACAACTGTCGCTGATCCTGTCATTGGTTTAGTACATAGTGTGATTGAATTTGTTGCAACTACTGTATAAATGTCAGCAGTTGACTGGTAGCCGAAATCAATAGAGGAACCTATTCCCGGAACCGGGCCACCTACAGGGCCGCTGATTAAACCAAACAACTGGTAATCAACACCAACAGTAGAACTGCTTAATCCAACGTGAACGCCAAGGCCACCTGCGCAATAACCGCCGCCACCGGTAACAGTGAATGCAGTTGGCAATGGGTTTGAAGTCACGCTTGTACTGCCGGTCATATTAGTAGAACAACCAGTACCCGTATTGGTACCAATTACAGTATAAGTGCCTGTTAGCGTCTGGAACCCGAAGGTTAAGCCTGAACCTGTACCAATAACAGGGCTGCCCATCACCGTTACTCCTTTCAATAACTGGTAACTGATTCCTGCATCTGATCCGCTCAGCAATATCTCAATTCCGGTACCACCTGCACAGAAGCTTGTTCCGGCTCCTGTTACTGTGTAAGCCGCAGGTAATGAATTAATGGCTATTGTTGCGCTTCCTGTCATATTATTGGCACATGATGTCGAAATGTTGGTTGCTGTAACAGTATAAATGCCTGTTGCAGTCTTCAAACCGAAATCAATCGGTGAGCCGGTTCCGTTTACTGCAGTGCCTACAGGTACTCCACCGTTAAACAACTGGTAATGTATTCCTGTATTTGATCCGCTTAAACTAATATGCACACCTGTACCACCGGTGCAATAACTGCCGCCGCCCGAAACTGTAAATGTATTTGGTAAAGCAGTTGTTGAAATTACCACGCTGCCCGACATGTTATTCGTACATAAAGTAGTGGCATCAGTTGCAACTACGGTGTATGTACCGGCAACAGTCTGCAGACCGAAATCAAGACCGGCATTAGAACCGGCAACCAGTGAACCAACAGGTATACCACTGCGGTACAATTGATAATTCACACCTGTGTTAGAGAAGTTCAATCCTACATGAACACCTGTACCACCGGCACAATAACTTCCGCCACCCGTAACATTATATATATTAGGTAACGGATTAACTGCTATGGTAGTGCTACCCGACATATTGCTGGAGCATCCGGTAACAGTATTAACACCAGATACAGTATAAATACCTGCACCGGTATGCAAACCATAATGAAGCGCTAAACCTGTACCCGGCATTGGTGAGCCCATTGCTGTACCACCATAATACAATTGATAATTTACGCCAGCTTCAGAACCACTGAGAACAATATCAAGACCCGTACCGCCTACGCAATAACCACCACCCGCGCTTAAATTAAAAACGGTGGGTAAAGGATTGATTGCGATCGCAGCACTTCCGCTCATATTTATGGAACAACCCGTACCTGCGATAGACGCAACAACGGTATAGGTACCCGGTGCAGACCGGAAACCGAAATCAAGACCGGTTCCGGTTCCGGCTATTGGGCTGCCGGATGGAACACCACCTAAATATATCTGGTAATTAACACCAGCATCAGAACCGCTTAATAGTATATGCACACCTGGTCCGCCGGGGCAATAATTACCGCCACCTGTTACATTGTATACATTTGGCAGCGGATTAATGGAAACAGTTGCGCTACCTGACATATTGCTGGTACAGCCGGTAGTTGCGTTTACTGCAATTACCGTATAAGTACCTGTTGCAGTAATTAATCCAAAATCAAGACCTGCATTTGATCCTGCAACGGTGGCAACTAATGAACCGCCATTATATAATTTATAATTCACACCGGAATTAGCAAAGCTCAATCCAACGTGGGTGCCGGTGCTGCCAATGCAATATCCGCCGCCGCCGGTAACATTATATATAGTCGGCAATGGGGTCACTGCTACAGGAATCGTAATAAAACATGTTGTTCCAAGCGTATAGGAAATATTTGCAGAACCGAAAGTAATACCTGAAACCACACCGGTTGTAGGTACTATGGTAGCAATAGATAAATTGTTACTTGACCATGTACCTCCCAGGGTTGCATCCGATAATGTAGTTGTTCCACCGGCACACATACTTGCAATACCTGTGATTGCAGCAGGTATTGCATTTACCACAACAGCAGCAGAGATACTGCAACCGGTAGGCAAGGTGTAAATAATAGAAGGAGTGCCCGCGGCAACACCTGTCACAATACCTGTAGTAGCGCCGACAACTGCAAGTGAAGAATTGCTGCTGCTCCAGGTACCGCCACCTGCATCACTTAATGTTATTGTTAAACCGGCACAAACCGAAGTTGTTCCCGAAATTGCTGATGGTAACGGATTAATGGTAACAATTTGAGAAATCATACAACCGGTAGGTAAAGTATAAGTTATATTCGTATTACCTGCTGTAACACCTGTAACAAGTCCTGTTCCTGAAACAAGAGCAACACTTGTTGTACTGCTGTTCCATGTACCACCCGGTGTAGGATCGCTTAATGATGTGGTTCCACCTGCGGCACAAGCTACTGCCGTTCCTGCAATTGGTGCGGGCAATGGATTAACTACGATGGGTAATGTAGCTGTACAACCGGTAACAGGTAAGGTATACGTAATGGTTATGCTTCCTGCAATAATACCTGAAACGGTACCTGATGATGAGCCAATAGTAGCTACCGAGGTATTACTGCTGACCCATGTACCACCACCAGCATCAGATAATGATGTAGTAGTTCCGGGACACAAATTCGGAGTTCCGCTGATTGGCGCAGGTGCAGGATTAACTGTAACTATAGTAGTAATAAACCCTGAACCGCAACCTGCAACATTTGCTGAGTAGGTTATTGTAGCGGTACCTGATGCAACACCGGTAACAACACCTGATGTAGAGTTGATAGTTGCGGTTCCTGTTGCGGAACTGCTCCATGTACCACCAGACCCTGTGCTTGACAAAGTAAAGGTTGATCCGATACATACCGGGCTATTACCAAGAATAGATCCAACATTTGGCGAACAAATAGTTACAATACCATTTCCTGTTCTATAGCCTTGAGTGGACGTAAAATTAGTTACAACCACACCTGCCACAGTTCCTGCTGCGGTAGGGTAAGAAGACCCGCCGCCGCCGCCGGAATAATAATATCCGCCGCCGCCGCCCCAATATCCGCCGCCGCCGCCGCCTGCATAATATACACCATTAGAACCACTGGTTTGTGTGCCATAAGCGCCATTGCAAGGAGCATAACCACCGGTTGTTTGCGAACCGCCTGTTGCGTTGTAACAACTGCACCAGGTAGTGCTGCCGCATATTTGCCCGGTAGCCCCGGTAGCGCTACCACCGGCGCCGCCAAGTTCGCCGCCGCTGGTAGCGCCTGTACAATCTTCACTTCCGCCGCCGCCACCGCCGCCGGCAACGATTACGCGATTGGTTATTGCAGTTCCACCGATCCGGATCTCGGAAGATCCGCCACCGCCGGCGCCATAATAATAGGCGCCGGAAGCGCCACCTTGCGCGCCGCCAACTCCTCCTGCTGCCGTAGAAGTACAGCAGGTTCCTGCTAACGCTGCACCCTGCCCGCCTACATAAATATTTAATACCTGCCCGCCGGTAACCGCTAAAGTAGCCACCACACGGCCTCCCATTCCACCATTGCCATAACTTGCCCCTGCATTGCCTCCTTGAGAACCCTGCACGTCAACGGTTACCGAAGTAACACCGGGCGGAACACTATAGGTAACGGGTGAATTGCTTGGGGTACTGAAAGTAACCGTTTGAGCATTAGCGCTAACGCAATTTATGGATAATAATGCTGTTAGGATTGTGAGTTTTGGAAGGTAAAATCGCTTCATTGCTACAGTTTTTTAAATGAAATAAATGGATGAATAATTACAAACAAAAAATTAACAAAATTAGTTTAGGTATCACTTAAATATTCAGTATGCAAAATAGTTTATTTTCAATATAAAACAAAAAGAATCCTGATTTTTTAATAACTAATATGAAAAAATAAAAAGATAATTTTGTCTTTTGTTTATTTAGTAATGGAAAACAAAAGAACTATTTT
>CAIMDZ010000204.1 GCA_903839875.1 uncultured Bacteroidota bacterium | reverse complement strand
GTTGTTGCGGACTGCTGTATTGTTGTTTAGATGCACGGTTTTTGAGCGCTTTTGCCATATTCCTTTGCACTTAGTTCACACTAATATCGTGAATTATCCCGTATTTACTGCATCTTAGAATATTTCAGCAGACCCTAAGTACTTAACGGATATCGAAAACTATTTGACGGACTTAAAAGGTTGCCAACCGTAGCGGATAAATTAATTGGTTTGAGGCACGGCAGCAAATTTCAGGCTTGCGAAGTTTAACAAAAAAAGAGCCGCCCCGGATAATCCGGGGCGGCGGGCTGTGAATTTGTAATGTGCTCACGAGGCTTGTTTCAAAGCGCCTTGTTCGTTTACAATTACTAACCCATGTTTTGCGTCCTCCGGAACTGCTTCGATGCTACTGGTTGGCATTACTATCTGGAGGTCGGTAATATCTTTTAACTGTGGCAACTGTGACGGTGAATTAATGCCGAGGTAATCCATGAAATTTTTAGACGTGTTGTAGATAAGTGGCTTCCCCACCATATCTTCGTTACGGCCTGATATTACTATCAGTTCTTTTTCCAGTAATTTCTGGATACTGTAATCAGCGCTCACGCCACGTATATATTCTACCTCACTTTTGGTAATCGGTTGTTTGTAAGCGATAATAGAGAGTGTTTCCATTGCAGCGGTTGAAAGCTTTTTAATATGCTTATCACCATTGAGCTGTATAACAGTTTTATGAAATGCTTTTTTGGTAAGGAACTGGTACCCTCCTCCTATTTCCTTTAACTGGAAAGGATAGTATTCGGCATCATATTTTTCCTTTATAGCATCAAGGCAGGTTGCAATGCGTTCAGATTCTATCACCGTTTCCAGTGCCTGGCCAAGTATTTCGGTCATCTCGATCTGGGTAAGCGGACGCTCACTGGCAAATACAAGTGCTTCTACATGTGGCATTAATTGTTCGATATCCATTCTTTCTGCTTTTTCTTTTCACTATCGAAATTAGTATAGATTAGGATGCTCACAAGGCAAAGTAATGCACAGTTGTGAATAACTAAATTGCCGGCTTTTAGGGGAGCAAAGATATGATATGTAATGCTAATGAATTGTTGCATTTTATCAAATAATTGGTTGTATAGTTTTTACATGAACTATATTTGTTCATACATACATATTCATTGCAACCCACAGCGCTTTTTAAGAATGTAACTGCCCATAATCACAGGCCTTTAAGTACAGGTTTGGTGTTCTGTATTTTTTGGGCGCTGCTTTTTGCGCTTTATTATCCGGCTGCAAAAGCTGGATTTGTAGCGGACTTCACCGGCTGGCTGGACCAGGTGAAGAACCATAGCTTTAGTGAATTTATAAACAGCACACATTTCCAGGCTAAGAGCCTGTACCAGTTTACGCAGTTCAATACGTGGGTTTTTTACAAAATTTTTGGTATCCATCCATGGGCGTGGCATCTGCTTTTTATAACACTGCATACTATTAATTCATGCCTGCTATTCAGTTTGGTAAGGGGATTATTGACGGATGCCGGTGTTGAAAAACCAGATTATATATCCTTGTCCGGGGTATTGCTGTTCTGTGTTTCGCCCTATATTTCAGAGGTTATTGTTTGGGAACCTTCTTTCCATTTCCTGCAGGGGTTGCTGCTGATATTAATTGTTTTAAAGTCATTGCAAAAGTATCTGAAAACGGGCGCTGTAAAATTTGTCTGGATAGCAGGCTTTGTTTATTTATTGTCCTCATTTTCACTGGAGATATTTTATGTAACTCCCTGGCTGGTATTGACCATGGGTCTTTTTTATCATTTTAATGATCAGCCAGGTAAGAAAATACTGGGTAGTGTAATCAGGCTATTTTTCGTACCGATGCTCCTCCTGTTTATCATACGGCTGATTGCATACAGGCTGTATTCAGGCGACTGGGTGTCGCGTATTGGTTCGGGTACTGTAAGCATGGTAAACATGGAAAGCTTCGGGAAACCCGCCAAATACCTTTTCCACCTTTTGTTTGTTGGCCGATTTTTTTCCGATGAAATAAGGCAGCAGGTTTATTCAGCTTGTGATTCTTTTAGTGGTATATGTTTATTCTATGCGGCTGTATTGTTGGTTTTCGCGGTCGTAGCCCGGAGATTTATTAAAATGAGCGGTAAGGGTAAAGTTGCCTCACTGCTTTTTGTATGGATGGTTATTGCACTCCTGGTTTTGGTACCATTATGGTTTCAAACTGATATGCTGGTTTTGTATGACCGTTATACTTACTTTGCCGGCGCCTTCTTCTATATGCTGGTGGCAGTAGGGGCAGGGTTTATATCCATATGGTATATTCAATATGGAGTGCTGGGCCTGTTTGCTTTGGTCAATCTGAGATACACCATACAGGCAAGCCGCTACTGGGGTAAATCGTACAAAGTAGTAAATAGCCTGCTGACAAACCTGCCGGACGAGTGCAATAAAACCATGCTGCTGCTGAATCTGCCGCAAAACATGCATGGCGTGGCAATGATAGGCGCTGAAAAGAACAGCGAATACAAACTGATGCATGATGAACTCATACCCGGCAAACCGCTTACCAATACCGTATATGATGTACTGGCCTACAATATGCTCACACCTGAAGACGGCGCTCATGTGTATGTGATCAACGACAGTATGGTAAAGGTGACACTAAACCAATGGGGCACCTGGTGGTGGTTTGAAACAAGAGGCGGGCACAACTATTGGACAAGTGATTACAGACTTGACCTCAAAGATCCCGGCCATTGGTATGAACTGACGCTTAGAAAACCCGCGGACCAATACCTGCTGCTGTACAGTGTAGGCGGTGAATGGAAAACGGTGGATATGAGTAAGAAGGGGGTGGACCAGAATTAGGTGTGATGGCCAAGAAAGTGATAAGAAAAAGGTTTATTTTTGTACAAACGTTAAATATGAAAAACTATCTAAAGGCAGATGGCAATCGTACTGTGAGTATCAGTATAGACGTTGATGTGTTTAAAGAAGGAGATTATATTGTAGCATACTGCGGTGCATTGGAAGTATCTTCTTTTGGCAAAGATGAAGTGGAGGCAAGGAAAAATTTCGAAGAAGCACTCAATATATTTGTTGAAGAAACACATAAAAGAGGCACACTTGAAAAAGTATTGCTTGACCTGGGGTGGAGTTTGAGAAAAAAACCTACCGTATTATATACTCCGCCAAAATCACTTGCGAAACCAAATCGTTTAGAACAACACCAATTTGAAGAAAGAGTATTGTTACCTATCTGAATAATTTTTTTTATGGGTGTTAAACAAATACCTACCCACATATTCCTTGCCTATTTAGAAAGCTTAGGCCTCGTTTTTATCAGGAATAAAGGCACCAGTCACCATCAATACGATTTTCCAGACGGTCATCCTCATGGTAAACTTTCCCGCCCACTTTCAGTTTGGACAAAAGAAAAAGAAATTCCAATAACACATATTCACACTAATTTAAAAACAATAGATCCGGTAAATGGAAAAAAGAATTTTGAAGTGTGGCTTAATAATTACAGGTTGGGAAAAAAGAAATAGAAATTTCCCGTTATTAAATTATTACACTCTATTGCCTTCACCGAGTATCCTCAACACAAATCAATATATCCTTACCTTTGCACCGTGAACGACCTTTCTTCTGAAATATCTTTTAAGACTGCCCGCAGCGGTGGCAGTGGCGGCCAGAATGTGAACAAGGTAGAAACCATGGCTGAGGCGCTGTGGCATGTGGCTTCGTCGCGGTTTTTTACTGATGAAGAAAAGGCGCTGATACAGGAAAAACTAAAGACCAAAATAAACAAAGACGGCAACCTGCACGCCAAGAGCAGCG
>CAIMDZ010000203.1 GCA_903839875.1 uncultured Bacteroidota bacterium | reverse complement strand
GTTAAATCTAATAATAATTTACAATACGAGTTGTTTTTCGTATGATGGATGGCATATTTTTATATACCCTAAGTTATTAAAATCTCCGTATTACCTTCTTTAAAATATTCAGGTTATTTTCGCCAAGTATTGTTTTTATAAATTGTTTGGTGGACTGCTTTATTTTTCCTTTGATACTTTTTTCGATATTGGATATTATTTCTAGTGCTTTACTCTCATCGGAATTATTAGTAAAAACTTCAAGCAGCATTGGCTTTTCTGTCATTTCTGCTGTCAAGAATCGCTCATATACCTGCTCAAACTGTTGTTTTTCCGTGGCACACATATATTCAAAACCGAGATCTTGAGTATAATGTTTTACTAGTTCCCGAGATTTATTTCCAAAATGTCCTGCAGCTGCAATATATTTGTCTGCATCTTCCCCAAAATGGGCAGCAGCATGGTTGTATTGTCTAAATTCTGTACCTTTTCCGTTATTAATCAGTAGAATTCGTAGATTATTGCCAACATGACGGTTGCCCATGACATTCATATCATAAAAAAATGCCAAATCGCCAATAACACCAAAATATAACTTATTTTTATTGACAAGAGATGCGCCTACTAAACTTGAAATATTTCCATCAATGCCAAATCCACCTACATTCGATGCAGTTAATACTGAATGAGGTATCTCAAAAAAGTTCCAGGAACGTAGACTATTGAGAATACCAAAATGAATGGTAGAACCTTCCGGAATTCTATGTGCCATTTTAGAGGCAAGCCAAATATTTGAGAATGGCAACTCAGGGATTTCATTGTAGAGTTCGTTGAGATTATTTTTGCAAATCTGCAAATAACTACTTCTATCATCCTGGTCTTTTTTTGTATAACTTTGGAAGAATATTTGTTCCGACATTTCAAAAATATAACGTAATCTACGAAATGTATCGCGAATTTCACCATCTTCGCTAACTCGCCATATCTGTTTCCCATTAATGCCCAAACTGGAATAATCACCGCTAATTTCACCAATATGTATAAGCACTTCAGGTTGATTTTCTGCAAGATCATACATTTGTTGGCATGCAACAAGTGAATACAATACCCGATACTTTCCTTTATAGTTGCTTGTGTGATCACAAAACACTACGGCATCATTTGATGCACAAAACCTATCGATCGCTTCCGTTTGCTCTTTGTTCATCAACGCATGTGCCCCAATAAACACCGCTATTTTTCCATAATGTATCTCAGGAAATTCATTTGTAGGTGTTATTCGATTAATTACGCGAACTTTAGGTAATTCTTTTGTATCGTAGGATTTACTATAGGTTGTGGGAAGATTGATATGTACAGGGCCGCCTCCGTGCCGTTTAAGTTCTAAAATAGCTTGGTTTACCTTAATTTCACAATCCCATAAATCGTCATTGTCTTTGACTATGGGCAATGTCACGCTTAGTTTTGCCACATCGTTTTGTATTGAACTGCGATCAATAACCTGTGCTATATGGTGGCCTACTTTTGAAACTGCTTGTGTTGATGTAATAGCCAGTATCGGAAGTTTACGGTAATATGCTTCTGTCAGTCCCGGCAAATAATTTCGTGAAGCGGTGGCTCCGGTACAACTAATTACCACTGACTCACCAGACTCAGCAGCTAAGCCACAGGCCATATAAGCCGCCGAGCGTTCATCTACAGATGAATACATCTCAAAATAAGGATCATTTTGCATACTTGCTACAATTGTAATATTTGTAGCACCTGGCGATGCAATTACTTTCCGGATGCCATGCTCTTTTAGTAGCGCAAGAATTACTTGGGCATTTTTTTCATCTGTATAATATTTATTCATAATCATCTGTAAAGTTAATATTAAATTTTTGACTTTGTTCTAAATAATTATATATATTCAGTTTTCAACTATTTATACACCTTATTATTTTAAAGAATATCCACCATCACAGATTATAGTCTGTCCTACAATAAAGTTTCCTGCGTCGCTCATCAAAAAAATTGCTAACTCAGCTATTTCTTCCGGCAATGCAAATCTCTCTAACGGATTTTGTGAACAATAGACATTTTCTTTTTGATTCTGATAACCAGGTTGCATTTCCGTAGCAATAATTCCAGGTGCTATTCCATTAACTATAATCCCATAAGGAGCAAGTTTAATTCCAAGTCCTTGCGTTAATCCTGCAATATCCCACTTAGTCATCCTATATGGATAAGTTGCCCCAACAAATCCACCTTGCGAAGAAATATTTATAACCTTTTTCAAGTTTGTTTTTTTTACTTTCATCCATTTTTCACATAACGATTGAGTTATAAAAAACAAACCTTTTGAATTAGTTGCATATAAGTTGTCCCATATGTCTTCAGTAACATTAGGGAAATTAATTCCGTTTACAATACCAGCATTATTAACCAATATATCTATATTTCCTTCTAATAGAAGTTTTGCTTCTTCAAGGGCTTCTTTTATTTCTGATATTTTACTAATGTCCCATACTAGTGTTTTTAATAACGCATTATTTATTTCTTTTTTTGCTTGATTTAATTTATCTTCTGTTCTGCCAGTAATAACAACTATTGCGCCTTCTTTTATACATTTTTTCGCAATACTTAAACCAATTCCTGTACTACCACCAGTAATTAAAATT
>CAIMDZ010000202.1 GCA_903839875.1 uncultured Bacteroidota bacterium | reverse complement strand
GGGTCTGCCCCTACATCATTGTTACATTGTCGCATTTTTTCATTTTTTTGCACACTTTGCTATTAGTTATCAATCTATTATATGAAATCATTGTCGCATTGATGTCGTATCGTTGTTGGTAGCCAGGCGTTGTTGTGTGACCCTTGTTTCGCGACCCACGTTGCGCAGGGCAGACACATGGGTCTGCCCCTACATCATTGTTACATTGTCGCATTTTTTCATTTTTTTGCACACTTTGCTATTAGTTATCAATCTATTTTGTGAAATCATTGTCGCATTGATGTCGCATTGTTTTTGGCAGCCGGGCGGTGTTGTGTGACCCTTGTTTCGCGACCCACGTTGCGCAGGGCAGACACATGGGTCTGCCCCTACGAAGTTGCTGCGGGAAATTGCGGGATTTCTTCCGGTTGCCTGCAGTTGTCTGAATCACGGACCTGCCTGCCGGTAGGCAAGTTAAACGGATTAAGGGATTTCACGGATAGAATGTGTTGTGTCCTTATTTTTTTGTTTATCCTCATCTTATTGGCATGTTATGTTTACAAATAGATTTATGTAGTGTTTTTATGTTATTAAATGGCTGCGAGATATAAACCGTTAAAACGGTTGAGAGTGGTATTGTTTTTTTACCCCATGGTTGCCTCCTACGCTGAATAGCTATGGCGGCTGAAAAAAGCCATGGGCTATGGGTAATGGCTGCTCAAATGGCAGCATATTTACCAACCAAGATGCGACAATAAGTGTGCCAGTTTTTTGTGGAGTTATCCACATTTTTTGCGGGATTTGGGGGTGAAATTATTGATGTACACGGGGTTGTGGTGATCGAAAAAATGCGGGTATCTTTTTTGGGTGGCAGGGCGGGTGCAGGAATGGCAGAGGGGAGTGGGACAATAGGGGGATTGCAAATCCCCTGCCATGTGCTTTCGGATTACAAATCCGAAAGAGCGGGATAAACCGACAATGCAGACCACTTTTACAATCTTATCAACTATTTTTACTGGTGGTGCATACGGAACTGCAGGTGGTTTTATTTCGACTTCACATATATTTGCAATGGGATTTACTATAACCCAAAATAGCATCGAGTTGTTGCATATGGGCAATCAGGGTACTAAGGTTGGACAATTTTTTTGGGAATTATCAGAGGGTGTGGATGGCAATCCGTTAGGATGGTTTAATGCATTTAGTAAAAGTCCCGAAATGTATGAGATGATTAAGCCAAAAGAAAAGAAAGAATGAAGGATATAATAGGAAGAAAATCTATAATTATTTTAATGTGTGTTCCGCTGTTATTAGCTAGTTACCTTGCGGTATTTATGAAAGGAATAGGACTAACTGGTTTAGTTAGTTTCGTTTTGTTTTGTTCGTTTCTTTCTTTAGTGTTTGGCATTACTTTTTTTAAGGTAATAACCTTTGATACTTATTCCATAAAAAGTATAGCTATCTTAAATCCTTTTGCAAAGAAAATTCGCATTGAATACGGTGATATTGAGAAAATCGTCTTTAATACAAATTATGATTCAGCTAGAACATTACTATCAATATTCACTACGAAAGTACAATATGATATATATGTATTTTTAATATCGTCCGAGCAAAAAAAGCTAATTGAATACATTGAAAAGCGCAATATATCATTTGAGGTCTTATAAAAATGGCTATAAATAGGTTGCCCAGATACTATTAATAGCATATCTAAAACGAATAAAAAAAGGCATTGAACCGCTGGAAAATCAAAAATTCTATATGAAAAAAAATGGTGGAAATATTTTGGTCACATTGGATTGATAAGTTTTATTATTGGCATTTTTGTCTTCGGATTTCCATCTATTCCGGGCATTGTATTTGTGGTGATAGGCGTAATTTCAACCGGGATTTATTTTTTCATGCAGCAAGGTCAACGTCCCGATGATGCCAATTAGCGCGCCACTTTGTCCCTTAACACCAGCAGGGGAACTAAACACGAATATGCGCGAGCACAGAGAACTGCGCTCGGGTTTTGGCAAACCCCTTCGTCAGCATGAAAAAAACGAGTAATAGAACAACGGCGAGTAATATCATTCTTATACTTTTGCTGTTCATAGGTTGGGGACTAAGGATGATCCCGAAAAAAATCGGGACGAGTAAGAGAACAAGCGCATGCAAACCGCCAATGGAAAACTGATACCGGAAATGGTCATACCTTTTCCCCGCACTTTAACAATCTTTTTTAATGCGCTACATTGTCCCTATCTCTTTCAAGGCAATTGATTTTACCGCGAGGGCAATCTGGTAAAAATGTTCCGTTTCTTCTGTTGTGGGGCTTATGAAATCGTGAGGATATCTCCCCCTGACTGCAAAATCTTCCATGTTAAAGAGGTCTATTACTGCAAATACGGGATTAATGTCTGCACAACTTTTTAGCAGCAGATCGAGATTATGAGTCTTCGGGAAATCCAGCTTTTTGAACACAAGAAAAGCTTTCAGATATTTTTCAACCGCCTGCTGGCAGTGAAAACAGGCAACATCAAGTATTATAGGGCTGGCATCTATTATCAGCCTCGCGGCTATAAGATCGTGGTTTGCCTTTTCAAGCCACTGCTCCAGGTGTTTGATTTCCGCGGCGGTCATAATTCAATCGGGGCCTTCATAGCATAATATACAATATGCCCGGCAAGGTTCTTTTTTTCATTAACCTCACTTCTGCTTTGCAATATCACATCAAACGGAAGATTCAGTGAATATACCAGCGCCTTTCTGATTTTATTTTCCCAGTTCATTTTTTCACGCGGCGCAAATGTGTCGGAGGTAACAATCAGGAGGTCAAAATCACTTTCATTAGTCTCATTCCCTGTTGCCCGTGAGCCAAAAAGAAGCACCTGTGAACCCGGCAAAAATGAGTTCACTATTGATTTTATTGCATCTAGTGTTTTTTGGGAATTCATATAGCAAATATACAATACCCTAATGATTTGAAGAAAACTTATCGCAGGGCATCCAATATATACTTTGGACAAGATCGTTTTCGCTTGAAGTTATTTAGAAAATCCAGCGATAATTTCGTCGGGTCTCCGCTTTTTCGGCAGGCCACAGCAGTCGAGGATACTGCCGTTGATGTTTTGCGGATTGCTGCGGACCAGCACATGGTTGGATTCTTTGCCCAACCGAAAGAACGTTTGTAGTTACTTTGGCTGCTATGCCATTATTCCTGCGGGTCCCCGGCAAACACACAAGCCCTGCTTCCGGAGGCCCGCCGCGGACAACAATAAACATCAACGTGGATTATTATTCAATATTCTTCTGAAAAGGCGTCTTCTGGATTTAATACCTAGATATTTTAAAACGCCTGTTCTTTCCATCAAATCAATTAAGTTTATTATCGCTTGCTGAAAGCATTTGTACTTATTTTCGTCATCAATATTGACCTCCCATACAGCACCAGATCCACCCCACATATCCACGCTATTAATTAGTTTCAGAAAGTCGTCTGTTATTTCGATTGACAGTAGATTCATTAAATTTTCAATCACTAACGCCTGACCCTCATTGCCCGAATTATTTAATAAATCCCGGATCGTTGAAAATAAAACCTCGTACTCTTCTTTGTCTGACAAACTGATAGTTAAGATCACGTTCTTTTTAAAAAACCACATAGCGAGGTATATTTTACAGAGTCAAATTTAAGTAATTTTATGTCGCTGCCCAGACTCCGCTTTTAGGCGGGGCCAGACGGTAGTGGGCACTGCAATTGATGTTTTTGCGTTTTATCTCAACTATAAGTAACTTTACAAAAAAAACCAGCAATGGTAATTACAACTACGGACATACAACTTTTCCAGATACTGAAGCAAAAAATAGGCGAACAGGAAGCGGAGGCATTAGTCAGTTTTGTAGACGCGAAAATTAAAGAAGCCAATGACGAAAACCTGAGAGTTCTGGCCACAAAAGAAGATGTCGCTGCTGTTAAACAAGAACTTGCTAATCTCCGCGGTGAATTAAAAGCAGATATTGCTAACGCCAAAGCAGATACTTTTAAGTGGTTCATCGGTGCTTTTATGGCTTTGGCTTTAATGATACTCGGATTGTATTTTAAAAAGTAGCCACGATTCGAATTCCTATAAATTTGTGAGTATCTTCCCCAATTTCGTATCGTTTCATGCCTTACCTTTGCACCCCAATCTGCTGGTTATGACTTATTAGCTATTCATTTATACTTTCTTGCCCCTGTGTCGGGAGCGACGTCTCAAAAATTGCACACGTGTGCAATTTTTCAACAACAAACCATTGATTACCAATACCAAAGTGTGCAATAATATTTTTTTGTCGGGTGTGCAATTTTAACACACCGCCCATAATAATAACTTCAAATGAGTACCATAATAGATAAACTGGAGGCAATAAAAGCGAGGTTCGATGACCTGGGGGTGGCGCTGAGCAACCCCGAGGTGGTGAACGACAATAAACGCTTCTCCCAGCTCAGTAAGGAATACCGCAAGCTGGAAAAAATAGTGGCGGAATACAAGGTATACCGCACCTGTATTGACAGCCTGGACTTTGCCCGGGAGGTATTGGAGACCGAAAGCGACGAGGAGTTGCGCGCCATGGCAAAAGAGGACCTGGAAAAACTGGAAGTACAAAAAGAACAGCTAACCGACCATATCCGCGATCTGCTCATCCCCAAAGACCCGCAGGACGAAAAGAATGCAATTATTGAAATACGTGCCGGCACCGGCGGCGACGAGGCCAGCATTTTCGCCGGCGACCTGCTGAGAATGTATACCCGCTACTGCGAGCGCAAGGGCTGGAAGGTAGCTTTAGTATCCGAAACGGCAGGTACGGTGGGCGGTTTTAAAGAGGTGCAGATGGAAGTAGTGGGCGAAGACGTATATGGAACCCTTAAATTTGAAAGCGGGGTACACCGCGTACAGCGCGTACCTGATACGGAGGCCAGCGGCAGGGTGCATACATCAGCAGCTACAGTAGCAGTTATGCCGGAAGCTGAGGAAATTGATTTCGAGCTGAAGGACAGCGACCTGAAAATGGAAACCGCACGCAGCGGTGGTGCAGGCGGACAGAATGTGAACAAGGTGGAAACCAAGGTAATACTCACCCACGTCCCCACCGGCACAGTAATCACCTGCCAGACAGAACGTTCGCAGCTGGGTAACCGCGACAAGGCCACATCCATGATGCGTACCCGGCTATATGAGGAGCAGGTGCGCAAGCAGGAGGACGAGATCAGCCGCAGGCGAAAGAGCCTGGTAAGCACGGGAGACCGCAGCGCCAAAATACGCACCTACAACTACCCCCAGGGCCGAATTACGGATCATAGAATAAACATGACCATATATGCGCTGGACGATTTCATGAATGGCAACATCCAGGAAATGCTGGAAGCGCTGCAATTCGCTGAAAACGCTGAAAAAATGCAGGCTGGGGAAACGGTGATTTAGTGAGGCCTCACCCTGGCCCTCTCCCAAGGTGAGGGTGAGGCCGAATGAGTTACGCAGCCCATCGCAAGGAACTCATTTGCCGATCAACCCCGACCCTAAAGGGCTATAAATGACGCTTCTTTTATTGACCTATTGCAGGAATTGGTATAATACTGCTAGTTCCAGCCCGGGCAACTGGAGAAGAGTAAAATACGAGTTGTCTCACGTCCAAATAACACCTCCCTTTAGGGTCGGGGTTTATGGGCAAATCAGAGGAAATAACACAACATTACCGCAAATACGGAGGGTGGTAAACTAAATCCTTTCGTTTTGCGTTAAATTTCATAAGTTTAAACTTTAAACAGCGCTTTAAATGTCTAATAATGGTTTGCACCTTGGGGATGTCATAGATAGCATTCGCCGGCATAAAACACTTATAGTAATAATTACCCTGGTTGCTTCCGTATCGGGCGCAGCGTTTTACCTGGCAGGTCCTAAAAAATTTGAAGGTAAAACGGAATTTATACTCCGGAACCCCCTATACGGCGACCGGAACAACCTGTATAACTACGATACCAAGTTCATTGACTACTTCGCCAATGAAGATGATATTGACAGGCTCATACTCATGTCGGAAGCGGATATTGTGCAAAGCAAGGTTATCCGTAACCTCGACCTCGCGCATGCCTATGGCATTGATGTATCCAACCGCAAAGGCGAGGAGCAACTGGCACGTAAATTCAGCAAGAGTTATAATATTACCCGCACTGAGTATAAAGATCTCGTTTTATCCTACACCGACATTGACCCTGAGCGCGCAGCCAAAGTGGCTAATGAATGCGTAGCCGTGCTGGACAGCGTTTTCAGCGATTACTACAAGGAAATGCGACGCGGCATGTATTACTCCATCGTTGATAAAGTACATGAAGAAGACAGCTCCATAAATGCCCTGACCGATACCCTTACACGTTTAAGGGAACTTTATGGCATTGTAGACATCATCAGCCCGTCGCGCAATAACCTGATGCTCAGTTCTATGAAAGAGAGCGGCAAGCCCAATTATGGTCATGGTGTGGAACTGATACAGAACATAGAATCGCTGAAAGACCAGCTGGTGGCAGACAGGGCCAAACAAACCACCCTGGTAAACCAATATAAAACAGGGATAAGGATAGACCAGATGCCTATGATAAAAGTAGTGACCATGGCTAAAGTTCCTGTGAGCCCGAAAGGGATAGGCGGTATGTATACAGTACTGGCATGCGCCTTTTTAGGATTCTTTTTCAGTACTATGCTTATGGCATTTACCGACAGGTATTTTGGTAAACCAACAGGCAGCTAATGGTATTTTATAAACAGGCAGATAATAACCACCGGATTTTTTTTATAGATTTACGACAATATTATTCAGGATTAAACCAATTATAAATGGCAGCACCCTCTTTTGACCTGATTGATGTTATCAGGACGATACAAAAACGAAAGATCCTAATTATAGTAATTACGGTGCTTGCTGTAGCTGTGGGCGCGTTGTTCCATACGGTAAAAAAGAAAAAATACCAGGGCGAAGCACGCTTCTTTGTCAACAACCCGCTCTATGGCGATCGCAATACCTTGTTCCGTCAGTTTGAAACGAGGTATGTTGACTACTTTGGTGGTGACGATGACCTGGATAAAATAACAGCCTTAGGAAATTCAGACACAGTAAGAGACCGGATCATCAGGAATTGTGAATTTGAAAAAATCTACAAGATGGGTGATCTGAATAAGGACACTGCCCATGCCGCCTATATGTCTATTTTCAGTAAAAACTTCAACCTGAAGCGCACAGAGTTTAAAGACATTGTTGTTACCTACATAGCCTACGACCCGGCAACTGCCGCAGGTGTGGCAAATATGTCGGTGCAGGTACTGGAAGAAACGTTCAGGCATTATTACACCTCTATGAAGAAGGGCATGAGCGCCTCCATAAATAACTCCATAAAGAAACTGGACAGCAGCATAAACATGCTCACCGATTCACTGGCCAACCTGCGCGACAAATACGGCATATACAATATCATTAGCCCTGCACGCCAGAATGTAACCACAGGCGAAATGAAAGGCGGCGGAAAAGGATATGGCCTTGCCATGGAGCAGATTCAGAACATTGAGTCTATGAAAGACCAATATGTTACAGACCGTGCTCATGATCTTTCACTCCTGAACGAGTTTGCAGCTTCAGCAAGTGATTCTATTGACTACCTGAAAATGATTACCCGTGCGGTTCCTCCCACTTCACCAACCGGTCCCAGCCTCATGATGACCTTAATGATCACCGGCGGACTGGGTTTGTTTTTCAGTATTATTTATGTGTTAATGGCAGCTTATTTCAGTAAGCTCAAAGCAATGTTAGGATGATCAATACCCCTGCTGTAAAAAATAACTGGTTTCATGCCGCGGCTTTTAGTGTGCTTTTTGCCACTATAGTCCTGTTCGCATATACTGGTAATTATTTCATACTGCTGGCGCCGCTTTGTTTTTTATACTTTGTGCTCATTGGCGTTAACTGGCAGGCCGCCTACTGGATATTCCTGTTTTCCATCCCTGCCTCCATCCAGATCAACTTCTCAAATGATACGATGGCCATTACCCTGCCCGATGAGCCATTGATGTGGGTATTCCTGTTGCTGTTTACATTGGTTTTCGCGCGCAACCCCGCTACCCTGCCCAAGTGGTGGTGGAAAGACAACCTCGTATTTATAGTTACACTACAGCTTATCTGGACAATAGTATCGGTCATTTTTTCCAAGATGATGTTCTTCTCCATGAAGTTCCTGTTGGCGAAAAGCTGGCTGCTGGTGTGCTTTTTCGTCCTGCCGCTGTGGGTTTTCAAGGAAAAGAAAGATTTTGTGAAGGGGTTTCTGTACATGCTCATACCCATGCTGATAACGGTTATAGTTATCCTCATACACCACGCCATGCTGCATTTTAGTTTCGAGAAAGTGCAAAAATCCATGAGCGGGTTATATTATAACCATGTGGACTACTCTACTGTTATTTCCATGTTCTTCCCGTTGCTGCTGGTGGCATGGCCGTTATCAAAAGGGAAAGGCTTTTTCGTTAGGTTCCCTCTATTGATCATTATACTGATATTTATTGCCGGGGTTACGTTTTCTTACGCAAGGGCTGCAGCTATAGGGATCGGGTTTGCAATATTAATAGGATTTGCGATACGCGCAAGGCTGGTAAATTTTATTATGCCTGCCTTCTACGGGCTCATCATTTTACTGATGTGCTACATGGTCCCCAATAATAAATACATAGAATTCAGGCCGGACTACAACAAGACCTTCATGCATAAAAACTTCACCGACCACCTGATCGCTACCTTCCGTGGCAAGGATATGTCTTCGATGGAGCGGCTTTACCGATGGGTGGCAGCTATAAGAATGAGCCAGGACCGGCCCATAACAGGCTATGGCCCGCGTGCTTTCTATTACTACTACAAGCCCTATGCAGTTACCAGTTTCCAGACCTATGTAAGCAGGAACAAAGAGCACTCCACCACTCACAACTACTTCCTCTACATGCTGGTCGAGCAGGGCTGGCCTGCAATGCTGCTATATGCGCTGCTGATTTATGTTATTTTTGCCAAAGCGCAAAAGATTTACCACCGGTTCAAAGACCGGTTCTACCGCATAGTCACCATAGGGATAGCGATGACCCTGGCTGTTGGATTCATCAATAATTTCTTCTCCGAATTAATAGAAACCCACAAGGTCGCAGCGCTGTTTTATATACCGCTGGCACTACTTGTGATCCTGGATAAGAAGAGCAGGGATGAGGAAAAGGGGTTGGCGATTACCTAACTTTCCTGCCGGAAATACCCTATCTCATCACTCATATCCAGGTACGGATATTTATCCATCAGCGCTATGGTCCTTGCGGCATAGCTCTCCAGGAACCGGCGGTGGGCTTCAGTCTCAGGGAACCGGGCTCGATGCGATCTGGCCGTTACAATCTCCCGCACCTGCTCCATCACATCGTACACTGAAGGCGAAATACAGGACTTTACAAACTGCTCCCATACATAGGATGTGGCAAGAAAATTGGGGTGGACAAAGTCAATGTCAAAGTAGCGGTAATCGCGAAGAATGTCTATTACCAGTTCGTATGCCGGGAAGAAATGGGCTTTCTCAAACTGTTCGCAAAGCGTGTGAACTGCCTCAATGAGTCTGGCCTTGCTGCGGTTATTGTCAGTGACACCGTCCCGTATATGCCGCACCGGGCTGATAGTAAATAAGACCCTGACAAAAGGGTTTAATATAAATAGTTTTTGAAGTGAATTGGATAAGGCATTAATAATAGTATCAATTGGCAGCAACCGCTTCTCGAACCACTGCGCAGGAGCTCGGTGATTATTGGCAACAGGTTTCCCGGTCTCTTTCAGGTAATACTGGAAGGCAGACCCCAAAGTGATCATTATCCAATCGGCTTTTTGAACAAACTCAGCAGCAGTGGCCTGTGATTGGTTAATTCCGCTTAAAGCGGCGGCAGGGTCAATGTGTGAAAAGCGGGTATGATGGTCCCAGCTATTCCAAAGTTCATTGAGGTAAAAAAGTTCATCCTGCCTGTATTGCCGTCCTTCTATATACCCATTAAGGCTGTCGGCAACACTCAGCGGATTGAACAATATACCATGAGGATTGGACAGTACTTTAAACTTATGCTGGTGCAGCCTGTCGTAAATATGCTCAGTGAAGCAGGAACCGATAAGGAGTATATTATCCGTATAGATGATCGGTTTTTGCAATGGCGGAATATCAGGTGTAAGCATTAGCTGCATAAGAGAAATCAATGATGGCCCCAAAAGTATATAATGTATTTAAACAAACGGGCATGAAACCGGCACACATTCGAAATTATCAGGGAAGTAGGTTTTAAGGATATTTTTTCTCATCTTGGGATGTAATTGCAATAAGTGAAGTATGGTATTCAGTAGTATTACTTTCTTATTTTATTTTCTACCGGTATTTTTCTTCTTTTATTATTTAGCCGATAAGAGATATAAAAATGCCATCATCCTGTGTGGCAGCATCTTCTTCTATTCGTGGGGGGCGCCGCTTTTCATATTTGTTATCCTTGGTACTACCCTTGTTGATTTTTTTGTGGTACGCTGGATGGATGCCTCAGCGTCGAAGCGATTGCGAACCGGACTGCTGTGCCTTTCGCTCACCATTAACCTGGGGCTGTTGTTCTATTTTAAGTACTGCAATTTTTTTGTTGACAATATCAATCATGTATTGCAGCATTTTGGAATGAAGGCAATGACCTGGGAAAAGGTACTCTTACCTATAGGTATCTCCTTCTATACCTTCGAAACACTGACCTATGTGGTGGATGTGTATAAAGGAGTACACAAGCCACTCCGCAACTTCTGGGACTACCAATTGTATATCATCCTGTTCCCAAAACTGATAGCAGGGCCCATAATCAGGTACCATGAATTCGCTGACCAGGTTTATGATCATACAGAACACGAAACGTCTGAAAACAAGTTGAGGGGGTTTTACAGATTTTTCATTGGGCTTGGGAAAAAGGTGCTTATCGCCAATGTGATGGGGGCTGTAGCAGACCGGATATTCGATATGAAGTACCCTGAGCTGGGAACATCCACCGCCTGGTTTGGCGCTATCAGCTACACCTTCCATATCTATTTTGATTTCTCAGGCTACTCAGATATGGCGATAGGGCTGGGGCTGATGATGGGTTTCCGTTTTCCCGAGAACTTCAATAATCCTTACACGGCAGTGTCCATCACTGACTTCTGGAGGAGATGGCACATCACCCTTGGCAACTGGATGCGGAACTACTTATACATTCCACTTGGTGGCAACCGCGTAAAAAGCAAATGGAAGTTGTTCTTCAATCTTTGGCTGGTGTTCCTTGCATCGGGGTTCTGGCATGGCGCTGCCTGGGGGTTCATTATCTGGGGTGCATACCATGGTTTTTTTCTGATCCTGGAACGACTGTTCCTGGGTAAATGGCTGGCGAAGTTGGGTAAGCTTGCATGCCTTTATACCTTCCCGGTGGTATTGATCGGCTGGGTGTTTTTCAGGGTTGAATATTTCAAGCCATCATTGGTATACCTGAAGCATATGTTTACCTGGCATGCCGGCAATAATGGCTGGTTGCCAGGCAAGGAGTATTTTACGGTATTGTATTTTGCGCTTCTGTTTTCGTTTTTCACTTTACCGAAATCGGGTACATGGATCCAGCAAAAGATCTTCTATACCGATTACCCTATGAGCAGGCATTATTTAATGGCTTTTACTGTTATCATTATTTGTGTCATGTCCGCGGCCCGTATAACCACCTCATCTTTTAACCCGTTTATTTATTTCAGATTCTGAGCGTATGGAGATAAAAACGGCGAGAGGACGATTGTTCATTTTACTGATGCTGATACTTGCATTCCCACTGCTGCAGCAGGGATTGTCCTTTTATGATAGCGGTAAGGTGAATGGCGCCGTTGTGGCTGCCGGCGATTCAACATTTAGCTGGGATAAATGGTGGGAGGGAAGCTACCAGAAACAGAAGAACCTATACCTGAATGACAACACCGGCTGCAGACCCGACCTGGTGCGCATCAATAATCAGGTTGATTACTGGCTATATAACAAACTGCATGCAAACGGGGTTGTAATAGGTCAGGATGAATGCCTTTATGAAAAGTTTTACATAGATGAGTATTACGGCCTTGATTTCCTGGGTGAAACAGTGATCAGGGAAAAGTTACGAAAACTAAAGAAAGTACAGGACACACTGGAGCGCCTTGGTAAAACATTCGTATTCGTTTATGCGCCATCAAAAGCATATTATTTCCCGGACAAATTCCCGAAAGAGCTGGAGTTAAAGCAAAAGAAAAATGCCACAAATTATGAAACATTTAAACGGATGGGAGATTCAACCGGCATACACCAGTTAGATTTTAATGCCTGGTTTTTAAGTATGAAAGCAAGCTCAAAGGAATTATTATTTTCAAGACTGGGTACACACTGGACAGTTTATGGTTCACTGCTGGCAGAGGATAGCCTTATTAAATACATTGAGCGATCAAGAAATATACAGATGCCGGAAGTGCAATGGAAAGAGGTAGTGCGGACGGACACACCAAGACGAACAGATGATGACCTGGCTGCAGGATTGAACCTGCTCACTAAATTCAAAAAGGAGCGATTCACCTATCCCAAATACGGTTATAATTTCGGAGAAAACAAAACGCAGCCAAAGGCAATCTATATTGGCGACAGCTTTGTCTGGACATGGGTAAATAACCGGTTAATGCATAGCATCAATAAAGATTGGGATGTATGGTATTATTTTAATGAAGCATGGAATGATAAATCTTTTTCGGGATTCGAGCCCATGAGGCCGATTGAGAATTTCGACTGGGCAAAAGAACTGCTTGGGACAGACTGCTTAATTGCACTATACACTCCAGCGAACTTTAAAGGGTTTAATTATGACGGGGCTTTCATAGATAAAATGTACCAGTATTTTTATCCCGATAAAAAATGATCATAAATGCTTAATATTCCGTAATTTGATTAAAATGATTTGACATAATAGATTGAAAACCAAACCCTAGATGTACAAAAAAAATGAAAAAATGCGACAATGATGCAGATCCCAATTATTTCCGGAATGCAGGGGCAGACTCAGATGTTGTTTTTCCATTGATATTTTTTTGCACGAAGAAAAATGCGGAGTATTAAAAAGGTGGGCATAAGAAAGAAGGTTATCATAACAATTCGGAACATAATGCTTGTATCTGAGTCGCACCAAGTTGTAAAGGAAGGGCTAAAAAAATTGAACAAGGTTATCGAGAGGTATGGCAATGGTATTATAAAAGTCAGCAGTATACCCATGTTTCGGAGCAGGCCAATAAAATCATTCCTTACCTTGAGCAAGGCGCCCCCTAATAAGATGCTGCAGAGCACATCAAGTAATAAAACCATATAATAGAACACTGTGAAAACCCAGGTATTTAACCATTGCTTGCTAATTAAATTCAGTTTGTATAAATAATGTGAATAAATGATGCCGAACAAAAAAATACAGAATATAGTTATGTTGGCAGCCAGCTTCCATTTTATCCAGTAAACAGCCCGGCCGGCAGTGAAATTCCGGAGGTACCTGACAAATTCGAACAATACAAGCAAACCAAAAAGCATGTCGGAAATATAAAAAATACGCTTCGTGGAACCGTGAAAGAAAAGATAAGTATAGGCGAGGATCACAGAGGTAATTGCATAGGTTATTGCAAGATTAAATCGCTGGGGTGCGATGCGGTTTTGTTTTAGGTCATCGAAGATGCCAGGCATGATGCGGTTTTTGGGAGAGTCAAATTTAGATAATTTAGCGAGTATTACGGCGAAGGCGGGAAAGATATTTAGACTTTGTCCGATGAATGCCGTCACCAGCAGATTGTCAGCCTGTTCAATTCCTTTGTGCAAAAGCCAAATTGTAGTAAATTCGTACAATACCGGTTATATGACTGCTACGGAAGCATTACGGAAACAAGTGAAAAAGCGGCTTGATAAAGCTGATGATAAATCGTTGCGGATGGTGCAGGCCATTCTCAAAATTGAACAGGAACAAGACTTCTGGGACACTTTGCCAGAGCATGTGAAGGCCGACGTGGAAGCAGCAAAAAAAGAATCAGAAAGAGGTGAAGTATACACAACTGCCGAGGTAATGAAAAAATACGGAAATGCTAAATTGTGAATGTATCATTCAAACCATTAATTTTGCACTATGAATATTCAGGCAGATCACTGAACCCGATAGCGAACCGGTGATCAAGAAAATAAAGGACATACTACAGGCAGCAAGAAAAGCGGCAAAACCGTCAAAGGACATATCTCCGGTTATGGCAAAAAGGCTGGAAGAAAGCATGGAACAAGCCAGAAGTGGAAAAGTAGTAAAAATAACCCTGGATGAGATATGGAAATAAACCTCACGGTTGATGCGCTTGACGATCTTAGCTACTGGAAAAGTGTTAAAAATGATAAGGTCCTTAAGCGAATTAAGATACTGTTGCAGAATATTCAAAGATCCATTCAAAGGTATTGGCAAGCCAGAGCCACTAAAGCATAATTTTGCAGGAATGTGGTCACGCCGGATCAACAGGGAACATAGAATTATATATGAAGTTGAGTCGGGTATAATAACTGTACATGCTCTACGTGAACATTATTAGCACAAATTTGATATACCACCAAACAATTCCTAAATTGCAGCCCGATTAGGGCGAAAAACCCAAATTCCAAATAAACAAATTCCAAATTCCAAAAAAAAAATCAATCTGCTAATGTCGTATCTATTTACATCAGAATCAGTATCTGAAGGGCACCCCGATAAGGTAGCCGACCAGATCTCGGACGCACTTGTTGA
The DNA here is from genome assembly GCA_903839875.1 of uncultured Bacteroidota bacterium. Lineage (GTDB taxonomy): Bacteria > Bacteroidota > Bacteroidia > Chitinophagales > Chitinophagaceae > Nemorincola. The sequence goes on along the minus strand of CAIMDZ010000202.1, from coordinate 2,949 downwards.
TAATTTTCTTGCATGGGACCCACAAGCTAAAATAGCCTGCGAAACCCTGGTTACTACCGGGCAGGTGGTGCTGGCAGGCGAGGTGAAATGCAATACTTACATTGATGTGCAAACCATTGCGCGCGAGGTGATAGCCAAAATTGGTTATACCAAGAGCGAGTATATGTTTGAAGCCCACTCCTGTGGCGTACTCTCTGCTATTCATGAGCAGAGCTCGGACATCAACCAGGGTGTGGAACGCAAGAAGAAAGAAGACCAGGGCGCGGGCGACCAGGGGATGATGTTTGGCTACGCTACCAACGAAACGGATAACTATATGCCGCTGGCATTGGATATGGCGCATAACCTGCTGCTGGAGCTGAGCGCTATTCGCAAAGAAGGCAAGCAGATGAAGTATCTGCGCCCGGATGCAAAAAGCCAGGTAACACTGGAATACAGCGACGATAATAAGCCTGTGCGCATAGACACTATTGTGATCAGCACGCAGCATGATGAAGACGCTACACAGGAAAAGATCATGAAAGATGTGAAGGGTATATTGATACCACGCATCTTAAAGAACTACCCGCAGCATAAACATTTATTCAACGACAAAATTAAGTATCACGTTAACCCTACGGGTAAGTTCGTGATAGGCGGTCCTCATGGCGATACTGGTCTTACAGGACGTAAGATCATAGTTGATACATACGGTGGCAAGGGTGCGCATGGTGGTGGCGCTTTCAGCGGCAAAGATCCGAGTAAGGTAGACAGGAGCGCAGCATATGCCACAAGGCATATAGCCAAGAACCTGGTAGCCGCAGGGGTTTGTGATGAAATATTGGTGCAGGTGAGCTACGCCATAGGTGTGGCGCAGCCGATGGGCATTTATGTGCAGACCTACGGCACTGCCAAAGTAAAAATGACCGATGGACAGATTGCCAGGATAGTGAGCCAGGTGTTTGATATGCGTCCTTACTTTATTGAGGAGCGCCTGAAACTGCGTACGCCTATGTATAGCGAAGCTGCTGCCTACGGGCATATGGGCCGCAAATCAGAAACGGTGACCAAGACTTTCAAGAGCGCGGATGGTAAAATAAAGACCATGAAGGTGGAATTGTTTACCTGGGAGAAACTGGATTATGTGGCTAAGGTGAAGAAGGCGTTTAAATTGAAATAAAAGCCCCCAACCCCCCAAGGGGGCTTCCCCATGTTTCGCAGTACTTATTACTGAATTATTACCGGCAAATGCTTAGCGTTTGCCGGTTTTTACTTTATCACGACGGTTCATTATGGGGTATTCGAAATACTTATAGATTGCAGATGACAGGCCGATGACAATCATCCAATAGAGCAAATACATACCGATGGCCGCCCATGGGCTTGTGAGACGAAGGGGGAAGAAGAATGGAAGGAAAATGAGGGAGTAATGAACGAGGTAAAGAGAATACGATATCCGGCTGATGAATGATGCAGCACGTTGAAACAACAGACTGGCAAAGGTTTTGATGCTGTTGGCGTAAGGCAGGCAAAGGGCAAGGAACATTGGTTGCAGCACAAACAGAAAAGCATTGCTGGCGAAACGTACCGCGGGAATATCTGAGTTGCTGATTTGCAGGCTGCGTTTTGATACAAGGAAATACAAAACAGCAGAGCCTACAATACTTATAGCAAGTAAGCGTTTGCGAAATCTATACAATGCTTCGGATTTGAAGGTATTGAGCCATGCAAGGAGAACGCCATACATGACCGCATCCAGACGGAACAAGACTACTTTCCGTATGCCTTCGTCCTGGTCGGGGCCGTTGATGGGGTTTGGGGCATTGATGCAGCGGATGATGAGAAACACAATCAGGTAGCCGATGAATACTTTCAGCAAAAAGCGCCCTTTATTTTTTATTGTGAAGAACCGTGATGAAATGTATATTGCAATTGGCAGGGTAAGGTAGAACCACTCTTCAACCGACAAACTCCAGGATTCAATAAAAAAATCAAGCGGGACAGGGTGGATTAGATTTTGGAGAAAGAAAAAATAAAGAACCTGTTTAAGCACAACAGGTTGCAGGTGAAGGATAGCATACAGGATGAGGTTGACAATGAGTAACAGCCAGTAGTTGGGCAGCGTACGGAACCAGCGCCTAATCCAGAATTGTTTTACATGGGTAAAGGAAAAATCGTCTGCCTGCACAAAGATGCGGATGAGGATATTGCCGATAAGGAAACCGCTTAATGCAAAGAACAATTCGACACCAAGGCCGGCGAACGGGCGTATATGATCGCCCATAAATGAGAGCGCCCTGCCGATATAAGGCAAGGTGAACAGCGGGCTTAAAATAGTGAATGAGTGAGCCCCTACCACGGATAAAACCGCAATAGCACGCACAAGGTCGAGGCCCGCGATTCTTTCAGATTTATTGGCCATAGAATCCAGTTACACCAAAGAATACAGCGCGGGATGATGATCTCTCGCAAAGGCCCCGCATATGCGGGGCAGTTTTCCATGTTATGTATTTAAGGTCGCAAAAACGCAACATGCGAATTTAGGTTGTAAATAGTTTTATAAAGATAAAATAAACGGGAGAACGGAGGAAAAATTGTTGGGGCTATGGGAATAAGTGTTGTAATGGGCTTTTGTTTCTTTTGCAACATCACCCATATAACCCCGCCTTGTATGCAATTGCTGTTCGTTGGCTCAAATCCCGTATGCTTACGGGACCGCCAGCTTCTTTCAGATTCCCCTCGCGAAGGGCACCCTTGCTCCTGGCTAATAATCCCTACTGTAAAGCGTATCCGGGACTTACACCCTATAGCTTATATCCATGCCTGACAAAACAAAAAGCGGGCAGACCAACAGCCACCCGCTTTTTATTATCCTCAAATAACTATCCTTACTGCTCCACAACCATATGGAACACCTTATTGCCCGTTGCTGTCCTCAGGTTCAGCATGTACATGCCGTTGGCTATGTTG
>CAIMDZ010000201.1 GCA_903839875.1 uncultured Bacteroidota bacterium | reverse complement strand
GTAGCATTGATAATGGCTTTAATAATATGCTTGCTTGTTTAGCTGCTTATAATTTTAGAGAGCTTAAGCCTTCAATTTACACCTCCAAGAGAGATTTTTTCTTGGACTTAGCTGTGCAGAATTCATCGAACTGACGTTAACATAAAGCAACTTCAAGTTGATTTTTCAAAGGACTTTGAGATTGGCAGAGGTAGTCCATCTCAAAGGAATATGTTTGGTCGAACAGTAGCTACCTGCAGATATTGACTGACCGACTATCAATATAACAAAATATAGCATAATTCTCTGCGCCAAATAACCACTGTTACACCGCTAGGCCGAACTGTACATGTCTAATAGATAGGTGTGTATTTGGGTCATAAACTGGCGACTACATTAAAGTTAGAATGTAAGTAAATCCCAGTGCCAGTTATATACAGCAGCTTTTCATTCGGGGAAGTGACTAATTCTTCCACATAGATGGATGTACCCTTTCGCAGGCTCATATATTACCCCTTTTGTTACATTTCAGGGTATTTCTCAATAGGCTTGCCTGCAAGATATTTTTTCCAGGGTGCCCAATAATGGGTATGCCATCCTTTGTCAACACCATCGGCTTGATTTTCGGGTACGTTTGAATGAATAGCATGTAATACCACATTCCGGCCCTTGGGTTCCAGATGTATGATAAATGTGGAATCAGTATCTTTTTTATTCCAGTCCATGCCGCGCCAGGATTGAACTATAAGCTGGTCCTTAACCAGTTTCAGGTTTGTACCGGTTACATATCCGTCATGAGCAGAGAATGGTGCGCCCTCTTTGTTTGTTATTCGTGCCGGTGCACCTGTTGCTATGGAATGTTTCTTTGCATTCATGTACAGATCATAAAGATCTTTGGGAGTCGTGTTTTTGAACACTACTTTCTGAACGATAGTTTTTGCCATAAGTAAACGTTTTCATAAAGTTAAACGGTTTTAAAACAAAGGATGCATTCCGGCTGGTTTGGTTTTATTTAATCCGCAAATCCTGCTGAAATTAACATAGGCTCCCGTGATGGGAGCCTTGTCATTTTGCTTACCCTAAATGAAATCAGCCTTCACTGGTTTCATCACTTACTTCTTCCGACTCCTCGTCTGACTCAACTTCTTCATCTGTTTCTTCTTCCAATGAAACATCTTCAGTTGCATTGTCAGAATCGTCTCCGGCTGAGTCGTTTTCTGCGTGCGCCGTGGTAGTGTCAAGGATTTCTTCTTCTGTGAATTTCTTTTCCATTTTGACTGTTTTTGATTGTTAAATAATATTGCGCAATTTAGCGGTTGCAAATGACCATAAGGCTTTTGTTACTTAAACTTAATAGCAAGATAACTGTATAGTAATATTGTGCCTTGACGTTGTTATTATTGCTAACCACTAATAATTAATAAGTATAACTTTGCAGCAATGAATGTGGAAGAAATACGGAAATATGCTTTAAAAAAGACTGGAGTAGCGGAGGGATTTCCTTTTGGGGAAGAGACCCTGGTTTTTAAAGTGAACGGTAAAATATTTTTGTTAGTCAGCCTGGATGAGCAACCTGTTCAGTTTAATGTGAAGTGTGACCCTGAAAGGGCAGCAGAACTCAGGGAACAATACCCTTGCATACGGCCAGGGTACCATATGAATAAACAGCACTGGAATACAGTTGTAGTAGACAACTCACTAACAGCCAAACAATTAAAGGAACAAATAGATCATTCATACGATCTGGTATTTAAATCAAAAAAGAAGTAAGCATGTTGCGATTCGTATTGTTGTGTGTCTTTATCGTTTTTAGATTATGCGCTTCTGCCCAGGTACTTATATCCTTTGAGTTTACATCGGAGGATGAAAATAAACCGGTTAAGGAAAATGATTCCTGCAAGTGTTATATTGCCACAGGGGATACTTCTCATACCGTATGTATCTATGAGGAAGGGTCTTATTACAAACTGTTCAACAGAACGCATAAACTGATAGCTGAAGGCGCCTTTATTGCTGAGGGAGATAAATTTTACCAGGATGGGAAGTGGATCGCAAGGTTTGAATCAGGAAGGGTTAAACGTACTGGTTATTACAAACATGGCCTGGCTGTAGGTACATGGGAAGAATTTTATTCAAACGGTAAGATCAGGACGATAAGAAACTATGCAATATTCGATGATGGAGGCGAATTATCATCATGCCTGTCAGGCACCTGCCAGGAATATTATCAGAATGGAAACATGAAATCAAATGGGTTTTATGTCGCTGTACTAACGACCATTAACGATACTATGGTTGTTGATGACCCGGTTACAGGACAGAGCGTGCGAAGGCTGGTACAGCACCGGAAAATCAGGCCCGAAAAAATGGCCCAGTGGGAGAATTTTAATGAAAACGGTGAGGCGGAGAAAAAAGAGGATAAAGATAACTAACCCATGAGGCTGAGTATATCTTTTATTTCCTTCCAGTTTTTTTTGAGCTTTAATTGTAATCGTTCTTGTAGCTCCCCCTACTTGCCTATTTCATATTCCAGTTCTTCGGGCGTAAGATGCGGATATTTTTTTAGCAGCTTTTCTTTTATTTCCGGCCAGTTTTCGTGCAATTCTGTCTTTTCCATTCTTTAAGCTTTATTAATCTTGTGAAAAAATTGTGCCAACAGTAAGATGTCAGCCACTTTCTCTAATTTTGCATATTATGCATTTTATGAGAAAGGGCATAGCCTTTTTGATTGTAACAATACTTGTTACTGTTCATCTTTATGGTCAAAAGGGTTTTGATGATGAGGATCCGAAGGCTTTTAACGGTGGCCTCGTTCTCGGGCTCAACTTTACGCAAATAGACGGTGATACCTATTTTGGTTATCACAAAGTGGGCTTAAATGCAGGTGGAGTAGTGTATGTTCATTTTACAAAAGTTTTTGGGGCCAGCATGGAATTGCTTTATTCTCAAAAAGGAAGCCGTGGCGAAAACGTAGTAGAGTCGCCCTATATTGGGACCTATGTCACCAAATATTTCATGAATGTAAATTATGTAGAAGTACCATTGACATTGCACGTCATTTCGCATAAGTTCGACTTCGAAGGTGGCGTTGCTTATGCACGCCTGATAAACTCAAAGGAATGGATACAATCTGATCAGCCTGTAGTGACAGACCCTGATCTAAACAGGTTCAATACATCGGATATAGACTATGTTTTCGGCATGGGCAGATATATTTATAAAAGACTGTACGCTAATATAAGGTTTGAGTATTCAATAACCTCTATCCGTTCACCTGACAGGATACCTTTGGGTTATGGCTATGGCAACCAGGGCCAGTTTAATAATTTGTTTTGTTTACGGTTGATGTACATGTTTTGATTTGCTCCTGTTTCGGTCAATAGTTTTTTATTAAATTTGCTTTATGATTAAAAATTATAGTTCTGCTTTCCTGGGGTTTTGCATACTATCATTGCTGTTATCTTGTGCCAAGGAAGGCCCAACCGGCCCTACCGGCCCGGTTGGGCCTTCTTATACCGGCACACTTGAAGGACACGTTTTTTTATATGATAAATATGGCAGCCCGGTATTGTCGGGTTATAACAGGGCGGGCCTGACAATTACAGGGTCATCTATATCAGGTACCACCGCCATTCCTGATTCTGTTACAGGCCTGTATATTTACCAGAATATTAAAACAGGCACGTACGCAATCACCGCAACAGATAGTGGTTATGCCTCAACCAGGATTAATAATGTCAATTTTGTTTCCGGCACTTTATACAGGGATATAAAACTGTCAGCCATTCCTGATTCATTTGTAACCAGATTCGCCGCTCAGCAAAGCGGAATTACTGCATATGATTCATTGGTGATCCATGTTATCCCAAATAGCAGGGACCGCAATTGTATTGTGTTTGTAAATAATTCAAGCCTGGTAAGTAACAGCACTTCCTACTACCTGCTTCATTATGTGGTCCGCGTTCCGGCCAATGCAACCATTGTTACCCTTATGATACCTGATCAGGACCTGACAAATGCAGGCCTGGTTAGCTCAAAAATGGCTTATTATGCAATCTACAGCTATGTGATAAACGATGCCTCGGTATATGAGGATGTGACCTCCGGAAAGAATGTTTATAACGCGGTAAATCAAATCCCGCTAATAGATTCCGCATTGGTGCCATAAAGAGATTAAACCTGCCTACTTCACCGGCTCAACCGTATAACCATCTTTTCTTAAAAGTATTATGACTCCATTTGGCCCTGCCAGGTGGCCGGCTCCTACCGCGAAGAATACTGACGAGGTTTTCATCTTTTCTGACATTCTTGGTATCCACTTTTTATTTCTGCCATCCAGGAAGAGCTTCATGTCTATACCTGACCCTCCTGCACTCATTACTAAGTTATACAATGCAGGCAGGTCTTGGTTTTTATATGCAGTCATTAATTCTGCGGTTGCTCCGCCGGCCGCCTCTTTCGGCATTTTTCCCTCCAGCAGCATATTGATCAGAGAATCCAGCGGAATGGTTTCGAAAACCGCAATCTGTTCTTTAGCTTCCTCCAGGCCCATAATTTCTTTTTTATCTCCCAGCGCTATTTTCATGATACTATCCTCATAAGAGACCGTATTGGGGCAATTTAATCCCGCCGAACTCATTAACGATTGTAAAGCCATTGGATCTGATTCCGACAGCATTTTGTCTTTGCCACTTGTATCACTCATCAGCTTTGCAAGCTTCTGCATCTTGGTGGAGTCATTGATATTATCCAGAAGCTTTTTAGTAATGCTTTCTATCAATGCCATTGAGGCTTCGGTTAATACATTTGGGTCGTTGAGGTTCATTTCAAAGCACACTTTTTCGCTTTTTGTGAGACTCTCTTTCATTTTACCCGTCCAGATAAAATCTTCGCGGCATATCATGTGCATGGTGCCAAACAGGTAAGAAGGCTTTGTGAGGTGTTTGCCGCTGATACGCCATAGCAGGGTTTTGTCCTTGATAGGGTTCGCATCCTGGGCACCCGAATGGAAGCTGAAAAGCAGGGTAAGCAGGCCTGAGAGGAAAGAAAGGATCATTTTCATAGAATAAAGTTAAGTGGTTTGAATAAAAGTATGTTCAAAGATATTCTTAAAGTCACTTCAAAGATATTAATGTAATTTTGCAACGCTACAAAACCGGGTTATCGCCTATAGAAATATTGGAGGAAAGTCCGGACAGCATAGGGCAGCGCACTACCTAACGGGTAGGTCCCCGTAAAACGGGAACAGACAGTGCCACAGAAAATAACCGCCCCCCGGGGTAAGGGTGAAAAAGTAGTGTAAAAGACTACGTTATGCATTGGTGACAATGAATAAGGGTAAACCTTGCGCGCTGAAATGCCAAATAAGCGGACGATTGACGGCGGCTCGCCGGAGTCCGTGGGTTGGCAGCTAGAGGTGTTGCGCGAGCAGCATCCCAGATAAATGATAGCCGTTACCCGCCATAGCTTTAGCGAAGGCGGGTGAAACAGAATCCGGCTTACAGGTTTTGTAGTTTTTTTTGCCCCCCGGAAGAAAAATAGTCAGGCGGTGTTTTCATGCACCGCCTTAACTATGTCACCCTTCATCCTCACAAATCATCCTCCACTGTCAACTCACAATCAACTGTCTGCTTTCAACGTCTAACTCCAACTGCCAACTGTCAATTGCAAACTGCCAACTTAATTCACCGGTATTTCCTGGGCCGGATTGGCTGATGGTTCTTTTTTAGGGAGTGTCACCACCAAAATGCCGTCATTGTATTTTGCCGATATTTTAGCAGCATCCACCTTGTCATTCAGCGTAAAGGTCCTCTTGAAAGACTTTTTCCTGAATTCACTGCGGAGCCATTTTCCTTCCTGTGGTTCTTTATTTTCAGGATTCTGCTCGGCTGTTATAGTCAGCACATCACGCTCAATGTTCAGTTTAAAATCTTCCTTTTTTAGTCCGGGTGCAACTATGTGCAATTCGTACAATTTGTCGGTTTCCAGAATGTTTACCGGGGCGGAGAAAGCGCTTACTTCTTCATTTACGGCGTTCATGCCATTCTGGAACACGTCTTCAATAAATCCGCCTATGGTGCGGGGAGTAACCGTGAAATTTCTTCTTGTGTACATAATGTCTGTTTTTAAGTTTTGTATTTGAAGCGTATTATGCAAAAGGTGTTCCAGATAGAATTGCCGGCCATTATGGCTGTTATTTATTTTTTCATGCGACATTATGGCTGAAAATATATTTTGGTTGGAAAGGAATAGGTAGTATTGGCATAAGGTATATCTTATGGTATTCTAAAGTTTAATAGGAAGAATTGGTGGTGGAGGGAGGTGTTATGAATTCCCGTAAAGTCCTATGTGCCGTTGTTGCGACATCAAGAACGGCGGGAAATTGATTAGTCAAACAATGAAGTGGTTCTTTTAAATGATTCATTGATATCAGATTAAATCTAAAAAAGGAACGGTCTAAAAATGCTGATCATGAAGTTTTTTGCTGATTTTTCAGTTTGTTTCTGAAAGGTATTATTTTAATAATCCTTTAGTTCCTGCACAATACCTTAGGTCAAATGTGGCATACCCATTTGCCTGGCGACAGGCAAGTTGAAGTTTTAACAGCAAAAGTGCCCAGAAAGCAAACCTACCTTACCACAAACCCTTCCGGAAAATGTGCTTCCTGCATTTCTTTTTCCGCAGCGGTGGATGATATATGCAACAGCTCTTCACAGTTGGCTGCATGGTCCATTTGATTGAAGTCATCCACTTTTTCCTGCGGGTAAGATTTGCCCATCATTTTGTCGAGGTAGTCTTTTGTGAGCCATGTATTGTAGCGCATGTATGAGAGCATTCCATTGCCCTTGTCGCCGGGGGCAATCAGGTCTCCATCCAGGTCACCTATCTCTCCGTCTATGTGCCATGCTACCGGCGAGTTGGAGAGCCACTGCAATATGATCTGGTTTTGCCAGGATGCATCTTCCATCAGCATATCGGGTATCTGGGCGGCCCATTGAAATTCCTGGTAAGCGGTAATGTCAGAATAAGGTTTGTTGATTCTGTTAACCCCGGTGCCAATGGAAACCAGCAACAGATTTTCCGCGCCCATTTTCCACCGGAAAGGAAACCCTTTCAATGTGGCTACCATCAGGGTTTGCAAAGAAGGATTATTGGCCATGGTCATGCCGCCATCTACAAATGCGGCTTTGGAGGTGCCTCCGCCCACATCTATAACTAATGGTATGAAGTAGGTAGGCGCTGCTGCACTGGCGCGCACTGCTCTCCAGAGAAGGATATCTTTGTTGCGGCCATCAGCGCTGTCAAAATATTTCCCGCCGGGATGGTTAATGAGCGGCCATGTACTATTGGTATCTGCCCGTTTAGCAACTATACACAGGCCTGATTTAAAGTCGTCGCTTCCAAGTCTGATATCCTTGAACATCATCTGCAAAGCTTCCTCAATGGGCCTCGAATCATAGTCAGCCTTGGAGAAAAGTATATTCACAATTTTCTGTGCGCCCTTGCCTGGTATCACATTCCATTGCGAGTATTTCTTGCCAAAGATCTTGTTGATGACATTAAAGTAGTTGACTGTTATATCATCTACCTTCATTCCCAGGGCTATACAGGAAGCAAGAATAGATCCGGTACTTGTGCCACCTATAAGGTCGAAATAATCGGATAGCACGAAATTGGGGTTTTTGTGTTGTGTCGCCAGGATGGTCTCTAATCTTTTGAGATAGCCCAGGCTAATGGCGCCACGAACTCCACCACCATCAAGGGATAATATACGTTTAGGGCCGGGTGCATTAAAGCGCTCAACTAAGGACATACCAATATTTTTTAGTTAGATGGCTAAAGATAATAAAACATGAAATATTCTATGCTGTTATTTTTTAGAATTTTTATATATTGAATATTAATTTATTGATTAATTTATTTTCAAATATACTGAATTACTTAAAGAAATGTATTTTTGAAAAGTGAACCTATAGGGTATTCATTTAAATTACCGGAGGTTATGTTTTGTACTGTGAAATTTAATATAAAGATAAAAAGGTATTATTACCTTGATGTCGCTTTTTGTAATTTAGCAAATTATGAGCAAAGAAATTTCAGGTAAAATGAAGTTAATACCAGGTTGTGAATATCCACCGGCGAATGAACAGGTGTTCATAGGAAGGATGATTGACGATCTGCAGTCTCAATTAAAAGAATTATACCCCGAAGGCAACACCCTTCGCCAGGCGCATCCTAAAATGCACGGATGCGTGGCAGCAGAGTTTATAGTGCAGGACAATCTGCCGGATGATTTGAAGGTGGGACTTTTTAAAGAACCCCAAACATACAAGGCTAACATCCGTTTCTCCAATGCCAATTCAGAAATAAAGCACGATTACGATAAGGACGTACGTGGCATGGCTATCAAAATATTTGGTGTGGAGGGTGAAAAGGAACACAAGGGAGTAAAGGATAACGATACCCAGGATTTCATACTGATCAACCATGAGGTATTCATGTCGAAGAATGTGGAGGAATTTCATAAAATCATTCATGCACTGACACAAGGAAAGGCCAGCCTGATGCTTTTTCTGCTGAATCCGTTTCATTGGTCTATTTTATTCAGGTTGATAGGATCGCAGAAAAGGTGTGCCCAGGTTCTGGATACAAAGTACTGGAGCACCACTCCGTATTTGTTTGGTAATAACAGGGCCGTTAAATATCATGTTCAACCCGTCAATGATGGCCCTGCAGAAGGGGAAATGATGAAGGCGGATAAAAATTTTTTGAGGACGAACATGAAGAAAACACTTTCGCAGAAAGACGTTTTCTTCGACTTCTTTATACAGTTCCAGGCTGATGCAAACCTTATGCCTGTAGAAGATCCTACGGTAAAATGGACATCACCGTTTATAAAGATCGCACGTATAAAAATACCTAAACAGGAATTTGATACAATAGAACAGGATTATTATGGAAACGACCTGTCATTTTCGCCATGGCATTGCCTGAAAGAACACAGGCCGCTGGGCGGTTTGAACCGGGCCAGGAAATCAGTTTATTACACAATGTCCGATTTCTGGCATAGCAGGAATGATGCCTATTCATCTAAAACATAAATTTATTATATTATAACAAATTATACTTTATGCATGTTACTGAGAACGAGAAAATCGTAAAACAATTTTATAGCGCCATGCTGGAAGGAAATGTGGCCGGAGCAATGGCTCTATTGGATGAATATATTATATGGATTGAACCCGGTGCACCTGATGTGCCTTTCGGCGGGGTATATAACGGCCATGATGGGATAGGTAAGATGCTTGGAAGTGAAGCGAAAACTGTGCAACTGAAAAATTTTATCCCCAGGAATTATTTTGCATCCCAAAACCTTGTTGTGGTGCTCGGTTCCGACAGTGCAACAGTGCTTACTACGGGCAAAACCTACAGTACCGACTGGACGATGTTTTTCACTATACTGGATGGAAAGATAAGCATGGTGCAAACCTACATGGATACGAATGCGATTGCAAAGGCTTTTTTACATTAATGACATGGTTAGGACCAGATTAGGAGACTCAGGATTTAATTCAAATTATTGGTAGTAATTGTATGTGAGGAATTTTCTTATATCAGGGTTAAGGTTTTCGTCAATGATAAAAAATTTTAATAAAAATAATGTAATTTATACCAGTGATAGTTCCACGATCATTCATGGAAAGGATGAACATTTTGAAAATCCCGTATGTCTTAAAGTACTCAACCAGGAATTTCCAACATCAGACCAATCGTGGTATATAGAAAATGAATTTGAGTTCTCCAACAATATTAACTGTAGTTCCGTTCGTAAGGCTATACAGCAAACAAGAATTGAAAATCACAGGGCACTAATACTGGAGTACATTGATGGCGAGGACCTGAAAAAATATTTTAAGGAAAACAAGTCTGTAAATAAATTATTGCAGGTAGCAATAGACATTGCATTTGCCATTTCGAATCTCCATAAAGAAAACATTATTCACAATAATATCAGCCCTGGAAATATACTGATACAAAAAGATACAGGAAAGATATACCTGATAGATCTTCAAATTGCTTCACGTAACAGTTTGAAACTGGAGGATACCAATAATCATATTATCCGCAAAGCCGCACTTGCTTATCTTGCCCCGGAGCAAACCGGGAGGATAAACAGGGCAATTGACTACCGTACAGATCTTTACTCATTGGGTGTGATGCTTTATGAAATGTTTATAGGAAAACGCCCTTTTGAATATTCCGATCCTGTAGAACTGATATATGCCCACCTTGCAAGGATACCGGTCGCCCCCGACATGCTGAGGAAAGAACTATCGCCTATGTTGTCGGCAATCATCATGAAGTTGCTTGCCAAAAATGCAGAAGACAGATATCAGTCGGCAATAGGGGTTTATTATGATCTGAAACGATGCCTGGCACATAGTGCTGACAGGAGTATAACTTTTATACTCGGACAGGACGATTACTCCGGCAAATTATACATTCATCCGAAACTTTACGGCAAAGAAAAGGAGCGAAGAACGCTTTTCAGGTTATTTGAGAATTGCGCAGCAGGGTCAAGAGAACTGGTATTGGTAAATGGATATTCCGGATCCGGTAAAACCAGTCTGATTACCGAATTGCAAAAGCCTGTAATTGACTGGAAGGGATTTTTTATTAGCGGAAAGTTTGAGCCATTCCAGCAGGATACTCCGTATTCAGCTTTTATTATAGCATTCAATGAACTGGTTAATTTCTTTCTGAAAAAGGATGAGCAATCGCTGGCAGAATGGAAGAAAATCATACTGGATAGGGTTGGTGCTTTAGGGAAAGTATTGACAGATCTTATACCCGGTATAGAAACACTGATAGGTAAACAACCCGAGTTACCAAGGTTAAAAGGCGCTGAGCTCCAGAATCGTTTTAATTACATACTGGGTAACTTCATTAAATCAATTGCATGCGAGGAACATCCTTTGGTTATTTTTTTAGATGACCTTCAATGGGCAGATACATCTTCACTTAATCTTTTCGATCTGATAATGACAGACAAAGAGGTTAAATATGTGATGCTTGTAGGCGCCTACCGTGGTAATGAAGTCACCCGGGACCATCCGCTTAACCAGACATTAAGCAAGCTGCAGGAAGAGGAAATAGCCTGTCATAATATTGATATAGTAAATCTGTCGGAAAAGGATGTGAATATGATGGTGGATGAGTTGTTGCAGGTAATACATCCCAATTCACCCGAATTATCAGGGCTGATCTATACTAAAACAAAGGGCAACCCATTCTATATACACCGGTTTATTCAATCCATCTATGATGAGGGTAACCTGTATTTCGACTTTGATAAAAAAGAATGGTGCTGGAAGCTTGATGAGATTACCCAGATGAATGTGTCGGGTAATGTTGCCGACCTGATGAAATCAACCATTCGCAAGCTTCCTGAAAAGACAATTGAGGTGTTAAAAGTTGCTGCTTGCATTGGAAACCGGTTTGATCTTAAAAAGCTCTCCATTTCCATGAAAATGGAAGAGAATGAGCTGCAAAGTATTTTGCAGATAGCACTTGGAGAGGGACTTATTATTTCCGCTGCATCTCATTACAAATTCGCGCATGACCGAATACAACAAACCATTTATTCCCTGATCTCTGCTGATGACCAGAAGAAGTATCATTTGAATATAGGAAAGGCTTTCTCCGCCGATAACACTGAAGAAAGTATTTATGAACAAATTTTTGACCTTGTCAACCATTGGAATATTGGCGCTGATATCATTTCTGACCAGGAGACAAAGGACCATGTTGCCAATCTGAATTTAATTGCCGGCAGAAAGGCCCGGGTATCGGCCGCATACAGGCAATCGTTATTGTATTTTGAAAAAGGGATATTACTACTTCCGCAGGATTGCTGGAAAAGTATGTATGACTTTACATTGCAGTTATTTGACGATGCATCAGAAATAGCATTTTTATGCGGAGAGATGGACCGTGCGGAACAATTGGTAACTACCATATTGAGTAATTCCAAAGGATTGCTTGATTCCATAAAGGCATACGAGGTAAAGATACAGAAACTGATAGCGGGAAATAAACAGACAGAAGCCATCAGCCTGGGCCTGGATATTCTTAAAGAATTTGGTATAAAGTTCCCATCCAAACCCGGGAAAATTGCCACAATTTTCGGGTTAATTAAGACGAACATGCTGCTTAAAAATAAGCCATCTTCGTTTTTTGAGAACCTGCAATTGATGACGGATCCGGGCAAGCTTGCAGCATACCGGATTCTTTCCGAGTTGTTATCCGCAGGATATTTTGCCGCACCCAACCTTGTTCCGCTGCTTATTTTCAAGATGGTACAGTTATCGGTCAAAGACGGACTTTCTCCCAAATCACCATTTGCATTTGCAGCGCTTGGTTATATACAGAGTGCCTATATCGGGAAAATAAATGAGGGTATAAGGTACGGCAATGTATCCCTGAATGTTTCGAAAAAACTAAAGACCGACGATCAAAATGCCCGGTTGTTGATGACCAATTACGTTTTTCTTGCACACTGGAAAACAATGTTGTCTGAAGTAAATGAAGAACTTGAAAAAGGGTTTAAGAGCGGTCTTGAAACCGGGGATAATGAATATACATCTTACCTGGCACAGAATATTACCTACAACTCATTTTATTCAGGAGTACATCTGCATAAACTGGAGGAAAAAAGTGAGCTGCTGGATGGCCAGATCGAGAATTTCAAGCAAGACCTTACCATTATCCGGCTTCGCATTTTCAGGCAAAGTATCAGTAACCTGATCCATAATATTCTGGATCCGGATATTTTGAGTGGACCTGTTTTTGATGAACGCGTGGCGGCTATTGCTGATACGGCCCAGAATTCTCTTTATTTTCAAAACCTGTACCTGCAAAAGATTTTCCTTGCAATAGTTTTCAACAAAAGCAATGAAGCTGGAAAATATGCGGCGCTGTGTGAAAAATACCATGAGAGTGTTAAGGGAAGTGTGCTTGATCTGGTGTTTTATTTTTATCAGTCGCTGACAATTACAAGTATTTATTCTTCTGCGGAGCCAGGTAAGAAAACAGCTATGCTTAAGAAGTTAAAAAGCAACCTGAAGCGACTGAAGAAATATGAGGCGCTGTGTCCGGAGAATTATAAACATAAACGCATACTTGTTGAAGCTGAGATATACCGGATACAAGGTAACATTTCTAAGGCAAGGAACGAGTATGACAATGCCATTAAGATAGCGGTGGAAAACCACATGATTCAGGATGAAGCGATCTGTTGGGAACGAGCTGGTCTGTTTTATAAGCAAGAAAGACAGCTACAGGTAGCACAATTTTATTTGAAGAACGCCTCCACCGCCTATCAAAGGTGGGGCGCTGATGCCAAGGTTAAGCAGATGGCTATGGTTTATGAGGAGTTAGCCGGAACTGCTGCCCATTCAGCTAAAGAGACATTTGCTAAAGATTCGGATGATTTGCACAATGTAGACCTCGATATGGCTACGATCATTAAGGTATCCACTGCTTTATCAGGTGAGATAATCCTGTCAAATCTTTTGAAAAGACTGATGGAGATACTATTGGAGAATGCAGGTGCCCAGCAGGGTTTCCTTATAATGGATAAAAACGGTGAAAAAATAATCGAAGCTGAAATTTGTGAAGAAACCGGCGAAGTAAAAACACTGCAATCTATTCCCCTGAATAACAGTAAAACGATTGCAAAGTCTGTTGTGAATTATGTAGCCCTCAAACATGAAGCGGTATTATTGGATAATGCAGCTGAAAGTACTTTGTTTGGCGATGATGAATATGTTAAAAGGCAACAAGCTAAATCCATTCTTTGTGCACCAGTCATTAACCAGGGCAAATTGCAAAGCGTTATTTACCTGTCCAATGATATTACTGTCGGTGCTTTTACAGAGAAAAGGCTTGATTTTATCAGGTTAATTTCCAGCCAGATTGCGATTTCTATTGAGAATGCACTGTTTTATGATAAAATGGAGCAGCGTGTGGAAGAAAGGACCTACGAATTGCAACTGGAGAAAAAGAAAACGGATGACCTGCTGCTGAACATTCTTCCTAAGGAAGTGGCGGATGAGTTAAAAAATACGGGTCGCAGCAAAGCAAGGCGCTATGAACGGGTTACGGTTATGTTTACGGACTTTAAAAACTTTACCCAGCATAGTGTAAGCCTGGCGCCGGAAGAGTTGGTTGGTGAGGTGGATTTTTGTTTCAGGAAATTCGATCAGATCATCACCAAATACGGCATTGAAAAAATAAAAACAATCGGTGATGCCTACCTCTGTGTAGGAGGTATACCTGATGACGACCAGAGTATTAAGCGGGTAATAAGGGCCGCAATTGAAATGCGCGACTTTATGAATGGTATACAGGATGAGCGACAGGGAAAGGAGGAAGTGTTTTTCCAAATGAGAATAGGAATAACTACCGGCCCTGTTGTAGCCGGAATAGTAGGTGAGAAGAAATTCGCGTATGATATTTGGGGTGATACAGTGAATACAGCCGCCCGTATGGAGCAAAGCGGTGAAGTAGGCAAGATCAATGTATCCGGCATCACCTATGAGCTGATCAAAGACGATTTTGAGTGTACCTACAGGGGTAAAGTGTCTGCAAAGAATAAGGGGGAGATTGATATGTATTTTGTGGACAAAGAAAAAACTATTCCCGAAGTATTGTAGAATTTATTATTTTAGAACAAACCAAAATTCATTTTTGTCTATAAATAAGTACCTCATATGGCGACACAAGGCGCTTTAACTTTAGTTACACCTGTTATTCCGGGCAGGCATGACGAGCTTGATAAGAAGCTTATGAAAATCCGGGCCGCTCATGCTGCGGGTGAATTTAAAGAATTTGAAAAAATTGATACACTCCATTATGCAAGGTTTGTGCTGTTGGAAGGCAAGCTATCCAATGCTCAGACAAACCTTGTCTTTTCATCAGATTATGATGGTGGTGAAGATGAGCACCTGGCAATGTTTGCTGCCACATGCGGAGAACTGGTAGACGACCTCTATAGCTGCTGCGAGGGCTACCCGGCAGTTGCAGTGAGGTCAGCCGCCTCCCGGAAGAGTTACCTGAAGAAATGGAGCAGTAAAGAAGCCGCATTTTATGTGGGCGCTCCTGGCCGTACCCTAAAGCAGATTAAACAGGAATGCACGCTCCGCAATTTCATCTGGGAGTATTTAAGGACCGGGACCTGGCACGGGAAAACAGCAAAAGAAGTGCATGGTATTGTGCGGCAGCATGTACAGAAGCATCCTGAGTTCGGCTGGGCTAAAGAAAAGATAAAGATACCAGTACTGAAGTGGTGGAACTTCGTTCTTGTTATACTTATAGCTATTCCGCTCCTGCCGGTTGCTATTCCTGTTATAGCCATATGGTTGCTTGTGCTTCACTTTTTCCATGATAAAAAGGATAAGGTACTTGGCCTGACTCCCAGCCAGCTTGACCAAACCTTTCTCGAGAACCTGGAAGAATATGAAGATTTCCAGAACCAGAATCAATTCACACAGATTATTTCTATGAAACCAGGTTGGTTCCGCAGGGTGACCATTCAGGCTGTTTTGCTTTATGGAAAGTTCAGGATTTACAATGAGTTTGTACATGGTGAGCTGATGGGTATTCCTACTATCCACTTTGCAAGATGGGTGATGCTAGATAACAAAAAAGAAGTGCTTTTCTTCAGCAATTTCGATGGAAGCTGGCAGCAATACCTTGGCGACTTCATTGATAAGTCAGGGTGGGGGCTTACAGCTATTTTCAGCAATACGGAGAACTTCCCTGCATCGCGTTATCTCTTTTGGGGCGGAGCTTACGATGAAGAGCACTTCCTTGCCTGGAGCCGGTATTACCAGATCCCATCGCATGTTTGGTATTGTGCATATCCGCATCTATCCATCAAAAATGTTACTACCAATTCCATTATCAGGTCTGAGCTGATGCGCGACCTGAACGAGGAGCAGGCACAAACTTTCTTAAACAGGTTTTAATCATTGTTTTTATGGTATCCATTGAATTATCAGATGTTCAGGGCTTCCTGGTGAATGAATTCCAGGGCATGCAGTATTCACGTTATGTAATGTTGCAGGTAACCGATACAGCCGCCGCAAAGAATTTTATTAAAAGTATTGCAGGCAATATTACAAACGCAAATTCAGAGACTGCACATACAGGACTTAATATAGCTTTCACTTCATACGGGCTCGCGGCTCTTGGTATGAAAAAAAGCAATACCGATACTTTCATCCGCGAATTCAGGGAAGGTATGGTAACGCCGCATAGACAGCGCCTGCTCGGCGATTTTGACTCCAGCGATCCGGGAGGCTGGCAGTGGGGCGGACCACAGAATGAAACCGTTCATTTAATGCTCATGGTTTTTGGTAGTGATATAAACACCGCTGAAAATTACCACAGGCAACTTTCTGAACAGTTCTCCAAAGGTCTGAAGGAGGTCTATCATATTGACGGGCAGTTACTGCCGGGGAATAAAGAACACTTTGGGTTCAGGGATGGAATCTCACAGCCATTCATAAAAGGCAGCGGACAAAGCGGCAAAGAGAGTGACAACCTCAACGCCGGTGAGTTCCTTATGGGTTACAAGAGTGAATACAATGTTTACCCCGATACTCCGTTCCTTGCAGAAGCTCAGGGCGATACAAGCTTATTGCGCGACGACATAGCAGGATCACGTTGTAAAGACCTTGGCCGGAACGGCTCCTACATGGTACTGCGCCAGTTGCAGCAGGATGTGAAGGGATATTGGACCTTTATTAATGATAAAACTAAAAACGCTGATGGTACCATTAATGAGCAGGAGAGTAAAAGGCTGTCTGCTAAAATGATGGGCCGATGGCCAAGCGGTGCACCAATAGTAAAATGGCCGGATGCAGACCCCATGGACCTGCACCCCAATGAAGACCCTGCGAAATACATTGATGACAATGATTTCTTTTACAATGACACAGACCGTCACGGTATGAAGTGCCCGTTTGGCGCCCATACCCGGAGGCTGAACCCCAGGGATAGCTTTGAGGAAAATACCCATAAGGAATCCATACTGCTTGCCAACCGGCACCGGATCATCAGGCGGGCGCGGCATTATGGCGAGCCCGTTGTGGGGTCTCCAACTGGGCCGGCGCCTGACGGTGAAGTGGGTATGCTATTTGCTTGTTTTAACGCCGACATCTCCCGCCAGTTTGAATTCATCCAATATACATGGGCCAACTACCCCAAGTTCAAACAATTAGTAAATGATCCTGACCCTTTCATAGGCGTGAAGGAAACCCCGGTGGAAGGCACACAACAGGTGTTTACAATACCCAGTCACTCGGTAAATAAATACGTGACCGGGATGCAACGTTTTGTGCATGTGAAGGGCGGAGCTTATTTCTTCTTTCCATCTCTTACAACCATAAAGTACCTGGCCACTTTGTAAGTTGGCAGTTGATATTTGGCAGTTGACAGTTAGTACTTTGTGCAATAAGCCGGCAGTTAGCAACAGGTTCCCGATAGCTATAGGGATGCAGTTCATCCGTATTAAATAAAATGCAATATGTATATTGTAGACGTCGCCCGTTAAACCAGGTGAATTTATTGTTATCCAATCACTGTTAACAAACTCTGAGCATTTTACACACTACTTTATGAAGTATATTTTCTTTGTTACCGGGCTCGCTTTTTCTTTAAGAGCTGGAGCGCAGATTTCATTAAGCGTCCCGGATTTTTGTCCTGTTATGGCTGCTGCTTATAGTCCTGAAAAACTTAACCTTACGTTTAATGCAGGTTATAAATTGCCTCATAGTAACCAGGCATGGGAAGTATGGGCAATAAAGCCCGGTTGGGCAACCGTAACCGGATGGTCGTGTATGGGCACAGGATTCTTATCTGCCTGCTGGGGAGTAATTAAATTAGCTGACATTCAACACGAATCAGATGCGGTAAGCTGGATAGCCTGCGGACTAACTGATTATGCTTTGGGCTACCTTTTATGGAGGGCAGGGCGTGCCCATGACAGAAACCATCCTTACAAAAAAGGAAAATACCATGATCTCAGGTATAACTACCGTTGATGTTTTCAGGTTGTTTCTCTGTATTTATTATCAGCATGCAAAGCGCACCAGTATAATTCTCTACGGAAAGAGCAGCATACTGATGCGTTTTAATAACCAACATTAAATTAATGCCGGTCATTATCATGGCTATGATCGCGGTTACGGTCATTTCCATGATTATTTCCGCGATCACCAACATGTCCGCGATCACGGTTATGTCCACGATCGTTCCTATGCCTTGGCATATGTTCACGATGCTGACGTGGTTGGCGTTGATGTCGCCTGCCTCTGTCATGGTCTTGTGCTGATGCCGTACCAATTGATGCAATAGTAAAGAGGCACAACAGCATTAATGTAACAAATCTCTTTTTCATAATCCTGTTTTAGTATTTGATATATTTGAGATAAGAATCATGCCAACGAGAGGTGGTAGTCTATTTCCTGTACTGCTTCACTATCTCCTTCATTTCATTCAGCTTCATTAATGCCTCAACTGGGGTAAGTGTATTAATATCAGTTGCATCAAGTAGCTGTTGAATGCGGCGAATATCTTCTGTAACCCCGTCGAAAATATTAAGCTGGAATTGTGCAGCGGGTTTTATGTTTTTCACTTTTTGGAGGGTGCTTCCAGTGCCGGCATGTTTTTCTTCAAGTTGTGCAAGTATCTCGTTGGCACGGTCCAGCAGCTTCGGCGGCATTCCTGCCATGCGTGCTACCTGGATGCCAAAACTATGCCGGCTCCCGCCAGGGGCCAGTTTGCGCAGGAATATTACTTTGTTGCCCGTTTCTTTGTGGGTGATGTGGTAGTTAACTACACGCGGCAACTGGTGTTCCAGTTCGTTCAGTTCGTGGTAGTGTGTAGCGAATAAAGTTTTTGGTTTTGCCGGGCTATTATGCAGGTGCTCAACTATAGACCATGCAAGCGAAATGCCATCGTATGTACTTGTGCCCCGGCCTATTTCATCCAGCAGAACCAGGCTGCGCTCACTGATGTTGTTGATGATACTTGCCGTTTCATTCATCTCCACCATGAAGGTACTTTCACCGCCGCTTAGGTTATCCGATGCACCCACACGTGTAAATATTTTATCAGTAAGGCCTATAGTAGCGGAATCGGCAGGTACAAAACTGCCCATATGCGCCATTAGCGTAATAATGGCAGTCTGACGCAGCAGGGCCGATTTACCGCTCATGTTTGGCCCTGTGAGAATGATCACCTGCTGTTCTGTTTTATCCAGCTTTATGTCGTTTGCAATATAGCTTTCTCCCGGGGGCAACTGTTGCTCTATTACCGGATGCCTTCCTTCCCTGATCTCAAGAATAGGTTCCGTTACCAGGGTAGGGCGATGGTAGTTAAATTTCTGGGCGTTATTGGCAAAGCATAAAAGGCAATCAAGTTGCGCAACTATGTGTGCGTTATTCTGTATAGCCGATATGAAAGGCTCAATGCTTACCAGTAACTGCTGATACAACTCCATTTCAATGGTTAGTATCTTGTCTTCCGCGCCAAGTATTTTTTCTTCATATTCTTTAAGTTCCGGTGTAATGTACCGCTCTGCATTGGCCAGGGTTTGCTTTCGGATCCAGTCTGCGGGTACTTTGTCTTTGTGGGTATGCGTCACTTCCAGGTAGTACCCGAAAACATTGTTGTAAGAAATTTTCAATGAAGAAATCCCTGTGCGCTGCGATTCCTGCTGCTGTATCTGCAATAAATAATCCTTCCCGCTCCTTGATATTTTTCTTAAGTGATCCAGTTCTTCCGACAGCCCTTCCCGCATCATGCCGCCTTTAGAGGCCAGTGCAGGCGCATCATCTACAATAGACATTGTTATCTGCTCTCTCAATTCTATCAATGGTTGCAATGGTTCCGCCAGCCGGTTCAGAGCAACATTCGTATCCTCAAGGCACTTGATACGCATGTCTTCCATGAATTTCATGCACCTTGCCAGTTGCATTACCTCACGGGGATTTATTTTTTTCAGCGGTATTTTTCCTACAAGTCTTTCCACATCGCCTATTTGTTTTACGAGGTGGTTGAGTGCATGGCTAAGGTCCTGTTCTATAATAAAATGGCTCACGAGGTCCAGTCGTTGCTCTATCCTGTTCAGGTCAAACAGCGGAAAGATCATCCATCGCTTCATCAGCCGTGCGCCCATCGGCGTAAAAGTATGGTCTATAGCCTGCAGCAAATTTGTTCCCTGCTCATAGCTGCTGTGGACCAGTTCCAGGTTGCGTATGGTAAACCTGTCCATCCACATAAAGTCTGTGGCTACAATGCGCTGTAGTGTGTTAATGTGTTGCAGGCTGTTATGTTCTGTGTCCTTCAGGTAATGGAGCGCAACTCCGCAGGCCACTATTGCACATTTTAAATCCTCAATCCCGAAACCTTTCATTGACTGGGTCTGGAAGTGTGCCAGCAGCAGGTCGTAGCAATATTGTTCTCTGAACACCCACTCATCGAGCTGGAAAGTGTACACCTTGGTGTCAAATTGTTCCTTAAACCTTTTTACCTGTGATTTTGAAAGTATCACTTCAGATGGCTGAAAGCTTTGCAGCAGCTTATCCATATACTCGATATTACCTTCGGCGGCATAAAACTCACCAGTAGTAATATCGAGGAAAGCAACTCCGCACAAAGGTTCTCCCAGGTGCAGTGCCGCAAGGAAATTGTTGGTTCTGTTTTCGAGTAGCTTATCGCTTGTAGCTACACCCGGAGTTACCAGTTCAGTAACGCCGCGCTTCACAATACCCTTGGTCAGTTTGGGGTCTTCGAGCTGGTCACAGATGGCAACACGGTAGCCTGCTTTTACCAGTTTATGCAGGTAAGTATCCAATGAATGATGCGGGAACCCTGCAAGATCAACAGTAGATGCAGATCCGTTCGCCCGCTTGGTTAAAGTAATTCCAAGCACCCGCGATGCTATGTGAGCATCTTCATTGAAGGTCTCATAAAAATCGCCTACACGAAACAGCAAAACGGCATCAGGATATTTGGCTTTAATATCCTTGTGTTGCTTCATTAAAGGCGTTTCCGCTAATTTTTCCTTTGCCACTGTACAAACCTAATGAAAATTAATGGCTCAATGGCTGAATAGCGAAATGGCTTAATCACAGTGTTAGAGAAATGTGGATAAAACAGGTAAATTGTCTCTTAAAATAAGCGGTCATTTCACCATAGTATAGAAAGCTGATGCCTGATCAGATGGCGTAGTTCAGTTTCTTACGATTGTAGGTAGTGTACTTATGCTCTTATAATTCCATGTTAATTAGGTATTTATTGCGTTCCGTTAACGTTCTGGTCTCGCTAACCAGACTGCCGTTAACCATTTCATTAATTGCCTCATCCAGCCTTCTTTGGTTGTTCTCCTGTGCATGCCATTCTTCTGTAAGAAAAAGTAGTCTCGTAGATGTTTCCTTCACCCAACTATGTGATGATCAAAAAGGAATCGTCCTCGATCGAAAAAAGAAAAAGAAATATGGAACCGGCAACCCGTATAACATAAATGAGACTCGTTCAAATGATACTTCGATAATATCCTTCGATTTTATCACTAAATGCTGCGGCAAATTTTCAGGTGATATTAAAATTGAACGCGATACACTGACATTGTATTATTATTTCGTCGGCAGAGAAGTTTGTGACTGTTTCTGTGACTACCGGATGACTTATAAGATACTGCCCCAGGGTGTACGTTGGAACAAGATGATCATTAAAGAAGCATTAGAGTCAACACTAAGATCAAGATAACTGTTGTTCCCATCACCGTCCATACTGTTTCACCAATTGTGCAGCTTCCCTATTTCCCAGTTCCGCCGCCTTTTTCCATTCTCCACATGCGCCCGCAGTATCCTTGAGTTTCAGCTTCACAATACCCAAATCATGATGAGCCCCATTTTCTTTCGGATTTATCTTTATGATCGAATCATAATATTCAATAGCCGAACTGTAGTCTCCCATATTCGATGCAATGCCCGCCAGATTATTATAGGCTAATACATTGTGAAGTTCCACTGCAATTACCTTTTTATAATCCTCGATTGCAGCGCCCGGGTTGCCTTTACAGAAATAGAGCCACCCCCTGTTATTCAATGCATCAGTTAATCCGGGATTGAGCGCCAATGCCCTGTTATAATCGTTCAAAGCGGCAAGCGTGTCGCCGGCCTGGAAGTATGCCCAACCCCTCAGATTAAACAGATTATCTGAATTGGGTTTGAATCTTAACGCCTTGCTATAATCACTAATCGCCGAATCATAATTGTGCAATGCGAAATTCACAACCCCTCTTTTCAGGTACGCATCTTCCAGCCCGGGATTGAAAAGTATGGCCTGGGTATAATCATAAAGTGCCCCCGGCAGGTCGTTCTTGGTTTCTTTAGTGTAACCAAAGAAAAAAACAGCATTCGACATACCAATTGCCTGTTTCGGGTCTTTCTTTCTTATATCCCCAAAAAGGCTTTCGTCATTTTTCCAAACCGGGATACGGTTCCATGTTATCACGGAGAATGCCAGAATGAATAATGCAAAAATTCCATAAACAAAATACCTGAGTTTACTACCGGATGCGTGCGTAATCAATTGCCCGGTTATATAAAACAAGCCAATGTAAGGAACGTAGGTATACCGCTCGGAATAAAATGCGGAGCCAACTGCTACTACCTGCAGCATGACCGAAATAGTGATCATAAAAAAGGATACCCCAAACAGGATCTCCGTGCGAAATTTATTTTTTCTCAGGATCAGCCATGTTAGCAGCAATATCAGCGGCAGTGAGAAATAAAACAATAAGGGTAGCATACCTTTGTTTTCACCTGGATAAAAATGAAGCAAGGACAAATTATATGGTGCAACCAGCTTAATGAAATACATCGAAAGGTTGGATGTAAACAGAAATATCCTGTTAATAATACTATAAGCAGCCCCCAGGTCTGTAATGGCTCCCTGTGCTGCCTGCGATTGTAAATTCAATAGGCCAAACAATATTGAAAGGAGGAAGAAGGGCACCTTCTCTCCGATTGAACGGCCATTTATTTTCCTGCCTTTATACACGTCAATTGCGATCATTAATAAAGGGAGTGTAACAGCCGCTGATTTTGAAAGCAGGGAAGCCAGAAACAGAAGGAGGGTAAGCAGGTAATATTTTCGTTTGTTTCCCTGTTCCATGTATCGCAGGTATACTAAAAGCGCCCATAAATAAAATAAGGTATAGAGTACATCCTTCCGTTCAGAAATCCATGCCACAGATTCCACATGCATAGGGTGTACAGCAAACAACACACAAACCACCAAAGCAGTTATTTTCCGGCCACTTAATTTTTCCGCCAATTTTAAAACCAGCCATGTATTTGCCAGGTGCAGCGCAAGGTTCAGGATATGGTAAGGCAACGGATTGTCGCCAAAATTTGAAAACTCAAAAAGGTAAGTGAGGGTAGTGAGCGGGTGATAATTGCCTGCGTAATAAGAAGTGAATATAGCAACAATTCCCTGCCAGCTATGGTCTCTCAGGAATGGGTTTTTCAGTATATAAAAATCATCATCAAAACTCGTAATACCATTCTGCAGCGATGGGAAATACAATATCGCAGTCAATATAATAACCGCCACCGGAGCCCATTTCGGGATGCCATTTGCAATTTTTATTTCAGGGCCGGAAACAGCATTTTTGTCCGAAACAGGTATTGTCTGTTTGGGTATTGCAGGATTTTTGTTTGCTTGTTTTCCCGGCATACCCGAAGATAAAATAATAAACTAATTTTTCTGATTATTAATAACAATTCACTTCTTCACCTTCATCAAAAAATTATTGCAAAATGTTACATTATACCCTTCCTTCCATTTTATATGCTGCCATTCGGCGGTTGGGTTTATGGTTTTTGATTTGTCGCCTGAAGTTATGGTAATGGGTAAGGTAAAGCCTTCTTCAATGTTATTGAATTTATAATTCAGTTGGTCATCCTTTATATAATATTCCAGTTGCGGGATGTTTATAGTGCGCAGATATTGGTTAAAGAATGCTTTTAGGTCCAGGCCGGTTTTGCCGCTTATATAATCCTCTACTTGCCTGGTGGTAACAACCTGGTGGTAAAAATCTTTGCTCAGCCCACGCAGCATCATTCTGAATTTTTCATCATCCCCGGTCATAGTGCGTATCATATGCATAATGGCAGCTCCCTTGTCATATATATCATTTGAGCCTTCTTCATTCACTCCATAGGCGCCAATTACCGGCTTATCATTTTCAATGCCCTGCCATTCTCCATGGCAATATTTTTGCCCCTTTTCCCTTCCCATGATACATTCTGCAAACAGCGATTCGCTGTAAGTGGTGATACCCTCATGTATCCAGTTATCAGCCATATCCCCGGCAGTAATACTATTGCCAAACCACTCATGGCCACTCTCATGTATAATGATATAATCAAAGTTTAATCCATAACCGGTCATCGTCCGGTCATATCCTTCATAGCCCATTTTATAACCGTTGCCATAGGCAATGCCACTCTGGTGTTCCATCCCCAGGTAGGGCGCTTCTACAAGTTTATATCCATCTTCATAAAAAGGGTAGGGGCCCAGCCAGTATTCATAACAGTGCAACATTTGTTTTACTACTGCAAATTGTTTCCTTGCTTTCTCCTCATTGTATCTCAGAACGTAGAAATCCAGGTCCAATACTCCTTTTTCACCCATCATGGTATCATGCCAATGCACATAATCACCAATGTAAAAAGTAACATCATAGGTATTGATAGGATTTCTTACTTCCCAGCCCGAAATACCCGGTGGCTGCCCGTTTACTGCAGATGAATCTACATTCAGTGCCCTGCCGTTACTTATGGCATAATAACCCGGAACAAAAAAACGCATGGCCATGCCGCTGTCCGGTTCATCCCACTGGGCATCCTTGCAGGGCCACCATACGCTGGCGCCCAATCCCTGGCAGGAAACAGAAACCCACAATTTTCCCTGTTCATCATGTTTCCAACTGAAACCACCATCCCATGGTGGCCTGACAGCACCCCTGGGGACTCCGTGATAATAGGCCGAAAGCAGTATTTTATCGCCCGTGTGAAATTTATGAAAAGGATACTTTACCCACCACACATTTCCTTCTTTTACAACGGCTAAAGTGATATCTTTTTCACCTACCGCTCTTGCCATTAAAAAAATACTGTCAAGTATCATTGGTTCCTGCAAGTCTATCTGGAGGCTGTCATGCGGAGCGCTGGATATGCTGAATGCGATCTGGTTGATACCCGATATGCTTTTGTTGGCAGTATCAAATGCTACCTGCAGGTCATACCTGGTTACATCCCACCATTCCCTTCCCCGGCCATTACTTCCCCTGAGTGTGTCGGCATGAGTAAAAGCAAATGTGGTATTTGCGCTTAGCAAATACCACATAATAAAAAGGCCGCCCGATATTTTTTTAATCATTGATAATTCTATAAAAACTATTTCATGGAAACAAGCTCAACATCAAAAGCAAGAACGGCATTAGGTGGTATTGCCCCACCAGCACCTCTTGAACCATATGCAATACCTGAAGGCAGATACAGTGTAGCACGGCAGCCTTTGTTAAGTAATTGCACACCTTCATCCCAACCGGCTATCACCTGGTGTGCGCCAAGATTAAAAGTAAAAGGATTACCGGTAGGCTTATAGCTCTGATCCATATTGCCATCAAATCTCTTGCCATCAAGCGTATATCCATAATATAACATAGTCACCGACATACCTGCTTTTGCATTTTCGCCTTCTCCCTTTTTGTTGATGGTATAATACAAACCACTTGGTGTCCGTGTAGCTTTAATGTGGTTCTTGGCAAAATAATCAGTGAGTACTTTCTCATCAATTGCTTTCTGGTCTTGTGCAAAACTAATGTTGGCAAAAAAGAAAGAGCAAACGAATAATAAACTTGCTAACGTGCTTTTAATCATGTTTTTTGTTTTTAATGGTTAATTTATTGAAGTGTAGTAAATTTCTTATTATAAACTGCCAACTGCCAACTGTAAACTACCAACTGTAAACTGTAAATTGCCAACTGCCAACTACTTGTCTATCCCCGTTACTTCCACATCAAACAAAAGTACAGCATTTGGAGGGATAGCATTCCCGGCCCCTGAAGCGCCATATCCAAGTGAAGAGGGTAGGATAATTGTTGCCTTAGTACCTAAATTCATCAATTGAACACCTTCATCCCATCCTTTAATTACCTGGCCCTGGCCAAGTGTAAATGAAAACGGCTGTACATGCCCCTTGGCAGGATCTGTGTTCGAGTCAAATACGTTGCCGTCAAGAGTTTTTCCGGTATAGTTCATGGTTACTTTCCTGCCGGGTTTTGCATTTGGGCCCAGTCCTTTTGTGGTTATTACATAATAAAGGCCCGATGGTGTTTTGGTAGCTTTCATCTCGTGCTTTGCCAGGTAAGCCTGTATCAGTTTATCATCAGTTTCTTTCTGCATAGCAGGATCAACGGGAGTCTGTATATCGGTGATTTCTACGTCAAATATCAGAATTGAGTTCGATGGGATACCTGGTCGCTCCATAGAACCGTAGGCCAGCGTAGATGGTATGTAAAAGGTAGCCTTGCTGCCTTTCTTCAGCAATTGCAAACCTTCATCCCAACCTTTGATTACCTTGCCAACACCAACTTCCAGCGTAAATGCCTGAACATGATGGAACGCAGAGTCGGTGTTAGAGTCAAACTTCTTTCCGTCCATGAACATGCCGGTATAGTTTACGCTGGCCGTGGCCCCTGCTTTCACATTATCGCCCGATCCCGGAGTATTGATTTTATAGTACAGGCCCGACTGGGTTTTCGTTGCCTTAATCTTTTGCCCGGTGAAATATTCCTTCAGCAGTTTCTCATCAATAGCTTTCTGTTTTTCTGCTTTTTCTGCCTGATCTTTTTTCTCTTCGGCATCAGTTTTTACGGAAACTAATACTACATCATACTCAATCCGTTCGCCATCCTTCGCCCACGGTGGTAACTGGGTTCCTGATTTCCTGAATGAATCTACGGGCAGCCTGAAAATAGCGCTGTCTCCTGCTACCATAAGCATAAAGCCTTCCATTACATCGCCCTTGAACTTTGGAGCAGAAATAGGAAGCGGTACACATTTGTTATTATTCATTTTCCTGGAATCGAAAAGAATGCTGTCGCCATCATGGATATGTATGTTAATTTCCACATGATCGTTCATCTGTGGTTTCCTTGTTCCCTGACCATGCGTAATTATTTTGTATTCCAATCCGCTTGGACGCCGCTTAAAACCATCAGAAATTGGAGCATCCTGGGCCTTTGATGGAGCAACAACACAGCAAATACCAAGCATCAATAATCCGGCTAATAGTGCTTTTTTAGGTGTTTTGTTCATTTGAAACTAAATTTTATGTTGAATAGTTCGGTTTATGTTAATGATTATATACTAACTTATTTTGTCTCTGCCTTTGGTGGCGCCTGTTGTGGTTGGGCAGTCTTGCCGGGTGCTTTGTGAGGTGCTCCTTGTGGCCCACCCTGTGCCTGAGGTGCTCCCTGTGGAGCAGCGCCAGGGCCGTTATTATCTGCTTCTTTAATGTCCAATACTTCTACATTAAATACCAATACTGAATTGGCAGGTAATTCAGGGCCCATTGCCTGGGGGCCATAGGCCAGCGGCGATGGAATATAAAAGTTAGCCTTGGCGCCTTTATTTAATAATTGTACACCTTCATCCCATCCTTTTATAACTCTTCCGGCTCCTAATGGGAAACTGAATTCTTTACCTGGTATTGGCTTGAAATTTTCATCCATATTAGCGTCAAATTGCTTGCCTTCCAATGTCTTTCCAATATAGTTCATCGAAACCATTTGTCCGGGTTTTGCTGTTTCGCCTTTCCCTGGTGTGGTAATTGAGTAATACATGCCTGAAGCTGTTTTTTCAGGCTTGAGATTGTTTTTTGCAAAGTAGTCCTGCAGCAATTTATCGTCTGTTGACATCTGTGTCAGTGCCTTTTGCTGCATTTCTTTTTGCATTTCATCCATTGATTTAATGGAAACCACAGACATATTCACAATTATCTTTTTCCCCTTCTTTAACCAGGGTGGTAATTGTGTCTGCTCCTTTGGCAAATTTGCCAGAAGCGTATCACACGATAGCTGGATGACTGCACTGTCTCCCACAGACAACAGGGTATATATTGGTGCAAGCGGATCTCCGTTTTTCTTTGGCTCTTCCACACGTCCGGCGCCCGGCCTGCCCATTTTATAGGTATTCGTCAATTCAAAAGTATCCACTTTTGCAATGATGTTGTATTCAATAATGTCACCAATAATGGCTTTTTTGCCCTTGGTTTCTTTAATAATTTTGTATTCAATACCGTGTGTCTTTTTAAAACCACCGTTGCTGTTACAACCGGTATTGCAAATGAGCGCTACACCCAGTAACGCTATCGGTAAGATCCTTTTTATCATTTTTCTTTGTTTTAATTATTGATGTTTTTTTTATTGACTGCTTTTTATGTTCTTTGAGATATTCACTTTTCGCTTCCCGTTCCATCTACTCAACTCTTCACGTACTCCGCTCCCCGCTCTTCACTCTCCGCTCTTTATTTGGGGTGAATATCCGACAAAATTTTCTTAAAATATACTATTGTTTCAGCAAAAGATGTTTTTGTCCGGCCCCCGGATGCATTAAAATGGCCTCCGCCATCAAAATACAGCCTTGCAAAATTACTCACATCAAATGTTCCCTTGCTCCTGAAAGACATTTTTACCTCGTCGCTTCGTTCAGTGATCAGGGTTGAAAATTTGATACCGGCAATGCTCAATGGGTAATTTACCAACCCTTCGGTGTCACCGTTTTGAACATTAAAAAGGTTCATATCCTTCCTCGATAAGGCAATGACCGCTGAATTATATTTTCTGATTACCTCCATTCGCTCTATGAGCACATAACCGAGGAATTTCATACGCCCTTCACTCCATGAATCGTATACGGCCTCATGTATAGTTGTATGGTCAAGCCCCAGTTGTTTAAGGTTTGCCGCCATAAAATGCACAGCCGCAGTAGTGATCGGGAATTTAAAGGAACCGGTATCTGTCATCAGACCTGTATACAGGCATGCCGCCATATCCAGATCAATCAAAGCATGGTCACCGCACAGATTTATGAAATCATATACCATTTCACAGGTGCTGCTTTTGTCAGGTATACATATTCCATATGTCCATACATCTTTCGGAAAGAGGTGATGATCTATTAATATTTTTGGTTGCGTTGCGGCTCCAAGAGGTTGCTCCAGATGTTTTGTCCGGTTAAAATCATTAAAATCAACGCCTATTATAATGTCTGCATTTTTTAATACTTCCAGCGATTCCTTAGGCTGTGCCTCATAATTGAGCATCTTTTCAACTCCTGGCATCCATTCCAGGAAATCAGGCAGGTCTCCCGGTGATACAGCTGTTGTTTTATGGCCTTTTTTATTCAGGTAATGGCATAATGCAAGCATACTCCCTATCGCATCGCCATCGGGTTTATGATGGGTTGTAATAAATATTTTCTTAGGTGATTGCAGTAAAGGAATTACGTCTGATATCGGCAGCATTGGCGATCTGTTCCAAATCCCCTTTATTAGGGATATTTTTTCATTTTGGTCGGCAAAAGTAAGGTTTCTTAGTTAATACTTTTGACGCTATGAGCAGAAAATCCGTTAAAATTTCAAAAAAAAATAAATTTATTGCCTCTAATTAAAAATAGACTGTTTTTGAGTGATTCAGTCCTCACTCCCTTACTATACTGTAAACGGAATAAAATGGTGCATTTAATCATTACGGGCTTTGCGAGCTTAGCAACCTCATAAAGCGGTTATTACCAAAAAATTATTACTTGCGTTTTTGCGCCTTTGCGCCTCCTTTGCGTGAGACTTTTTTTGCACTTATTTATGCCGCGTGAAGTATAAGTATCTATAATTCATACTTTTTTAACTTTTCACTTTATCCACCCGATACATTTTGAATTACCTTTGCGGCATACTTACAAAAAAACAAATTATATATGTCGAATCGTACATTCACAATGATTAAACCCGATGCGGTTAAAGCTGGTAATATTGGAAATATTTTACAAATGATTAATGCTACAGGTTTCCGTATTGTAGCTATGAAGTACCTTAAAATCAGCACAGAGCAGGCTCAGAAATTCTACGAAGTGCATGCTGCACGCCCTTTCTATGGTGAATTAACCGAATTCATGAGCAGCGGACCTATCGTTGCCGCAATACTGGAAAAAGACAATGCAGTAGCCGATTTCAGAAAACTGATTGGAGCTACAAATCCAGCCCAGGCTGAAGAAGGTACTATCCGTAAAAAATACGCAGCGTCAATTGGCGAAAATGCGGTTCACGGTTCCGACAGCGACGAAAACGCCAAAATAGAAGGTGATTTTTTCTTCAATGGTCTCGAAAGGTTCTAAGTTATTCCAGCGCTATATATCCAGCCACCCCTGTAAAAAGGGTGGCTTTTTTTATGTGATCACTTACCCGAATAATTCTCCTTTACCTTTTTCAGCACATCGCCAAACCCGGCCTCATTGACCAAACCGCCAAGTACAGGGTCGTTGACTAATTGCCCAACATCGCTGTAGCCGAAAGAAGCCGACTCCTTAAGCGATGCCAGTGCTTGCGCCTTGTCGCCCTTCTTCATAAATAAAATAGCCCCGAGGTAGCCACAATCCGGGTTCTTAGGGTCGGCCATTTTGAATATATGCTGATAGTGTGCTGCATTATCGAGGTCATTGGCATTCAGTGCATGGCTGGTATACATATACCCCACAAGGCCCAGGTAGTTCACCAGCCTGGTGTACATCAGCGACTCTTGTTTTGTTTTTGCCGTTGATGCGTTCCGGTTTAGTTCCCTGATTTTTTCGGCCCACCATTTCTCGTCCTTATTTTGGAATGCTTTACGCAGCTCCTGCTGACTATCCTGTTCTGTCTTATCAAGTGCGGCTTGCAGTGTTGACTCCTGTTTATACCGGTCGTCCGACCCGACGGCCGACAGTTGTTTGGTGAATATGTTAATGTCTGCCATGCCATTAAGCAAGGTCGTAATTCCTTCCAGCAACTGATGCACTTTTATCAGGTCTCCCGCCTTTGTAGCAGCTAGCACCCGCTGTTCAAATTTTTCTTTGAAACTGTTTATCAACGAATCATTTTTGGGAACTACACCGGCCTTCATTTCATTTACTATCATCCATTGCACGGCAGCCTCAAAGTCAGCCGGCGAAGGCCACCTATGTATGCCATTGAACGTAAGCAACTGATGGGAGAAGTTTAATTGGGCGAGGCCACGGTCTGCTTCGTTCATTTCGGTGTAATTAAAGTCACTGTCGCCAACGATGCCGAAGAAGTAAAATCTGCCTGCACTATTTTGCGACATTGAGAAACCAGCGCCGCAGCCTATAACACCAGCTATGCCACCATCTTGCATAGCCACCGTGCTTGCCCACCTCGATCCGCCCGAAAAGCCGGCAGTAAATACTCGCTTCGGGTCTATATTGATCCTGTTATGTGCATCTTCCATCATAGTAACAATACCGCTGTGATTGGCGCGCCCATCGGCGCCATTCTTCGATGTGTTCGATCCCACCAGCACAAAACCATATTTTTCAGCGATGCCTTTATACATGTTCAGTGGCAGTGCCCCGCGTGCATGAGGATCAAAGAAATACATGCAGGGATATTTCTTAGCCGCCGAATAATAAGTTGGCAAGTACAATGCATATGATTGCTGGTTTTGGTTTATGCAGATAACACTGTCAGTTACAATTCCTTTTGCAAGGGTAGTGTCATATGCTACAGTTTTAGTCGCAGATGGTGAATCCGTGGTGGATGTATTTCCTTTTTTACCGTTGCCCGATGCGCACGAGCTGAAAAAAACAGCCAATGTGGAAATGAAAGCAAAAACAAGTTTTTGGGAAGTGCAATAAGTCATTGGGATAAAGTTATGTATTCGTGCCGGTAATCAAATATCATTAGAAATCAGTTTTAAATATGGCTTGGATTCTTATCTGATTTGAAAGGAATTTCTATGGAATTATGGTTTTTTACGCTTAACTTTGCACTCCGAAAAACGGCGAGGTAGCTCAGGTGGTTAGAGCACAGGATTCATAACCCTGAGGTCGGGAGTTCAAGTCTCCTCCTCGCTACTGAAAGGGAATTTTCAACAAAATGTTTAAAGTTACCTTCTTTATTTAAACTATAATTGATTGATATTGATGTAATTAACTGCAAAAAGTAGTTGCAATTATCAGTTAGATATACCCTGTTTTTGATGTCCACGAAT
>CAIMDZ010000200.1 GCA_903839875.1 uncultured Bacteroidota bacterium | reverse complement strand
GTATTTTTGACCAATTCAGACAAAAATAAAATCTTAAAAGTATAAAAGCCTATTATGAAAAAACGCATACTTATTTTTTTATTTGTCATTTCCTATTTTGGAGCTATTGGACAGACACCGGTTCATTCATTGCACGAGGATTTTAATACTATGTGCGCTACCTCAACCTATCCATCCAGCGGATGGCTTATTTATTCCATTGCTCTGGGTGCGCCTTTGGCATGTATATGGCAATGTACTGCTACTGATGGCAGGCCGACTATAACAAGTACACC
The DNA here is from genome assembly GCA_903839875.1 of uncultured Bacteroidota bacterium. Lineage (GTDB taxonomy): Bacteria > Bacteroidota > Bacteroidia > Chitinophagales > Chitinophagaceae > Nemorincola. The sequence goes on along the minus strand of CAIMDZ010000200.1, from coordinate 16,236 downwards.
TACCCCGGGAGTGGCTTGTACCAATACTTACTCAGGTACTTTTTATCTTGATACCAGCTATTTATTAGCGCCGAAATTAGACATCTCCGGAGAAACAGGAAGTGTTTATCTTCATTATGATTCTAAGACTGCCTATTTCCATTTGGGTGGCAGGTTTCAAATATTTATCTCTACCGATTCTATTTTTCATGTTTCCAGTCCCGGTACTGAAATTACCAGCTTTGTAACCCCTGCTATAGGTCCCGGTGATTCATCAGGCTGGGTATCTCATGAGGTTGACCTTACGCCATACAAGTCGGTCCCATTTTATGTGGCTTTCAGATATGGGGCGGATGCATCTTCCGGTAATATCTGGTTTCTTGATAACATAAATACTTCTGATTCAAGTTATACGCTTGCTCTTCCCGGCAAACAACAAACTGTTCTTCCGATAAAATTTGCAGGAACAGGTTCCTCTTCACAGGTCAATGTTAATTTTGGCGCTATAGCGCCCGGAGTTTACAACCTTGCACTTATTGACCTCCCTGGCAGGGATATATTTAAAGCTGCCTTGAATATTAATGAGGGTACAACTTCTTATGATATCACCGGGTTGAATCTTCATCCAGGTATGTATATTATTAAAATGAGTGGAACGAATTCCTATGGCGCTGCAAAAGTGATGATCAGGTAAACTCATAAATATAAAATTATATTGTTTATGCAAGCTTTGAAAAGAATATTACTGACAGGACTATTTGCCTTTCCTGCATTAGGCGTTCAGGCACAATATGCTGCGTCATTAAATGAAAATTTTGATGTTGCTTGTGCATTTTCCACTGGTTTCCCTGCAAGCTGGCTAAATTATAACACACTAAGCGGTACTTATCCTATGGGTGCATGGCATTGCGACCCTGCAAATGGCAGAAAAACTATTACAGGTACTCCTACTCCGGGTATGGAATGCACAGGTGTTTGGAGCGGAGCTTATCATTTAGATACATCGTATCTCCTGACACCCAGGTTATTTTTAGGTGGCATACCGCACATTTATTTACATTTTGATACCAAAGCAGATTCTATAACTCTTGGTGGAAAAATTTCCGTATTAATTACAAATGATACCGGAGCAGGTGTTGGGGCATATGCATTTGGAGATTCTACATCCACAATGGCTCCGGCTTTTGGAATTTCCGATTCAGCTGGATGGGTTACTCATGAGGTTGATTTATCTCTTTTAGCTACACCACCGGGAGGGGGGACCCCTCAACCTTTTTTTATTGCCTTCCGCTACATATCATCTGCAATATCGGGCAGCATATGGTTCCTTGATAATGTGAATACTTCAACCACCCGCCTGTATGCACCGGACATGGATGTGAGAAATATGCCCCTTACCATTATAGGCCGTAGTTATGGCGACCAGGTGAATATTTCCTTTAGTACTCCCTATGCAATGGACTGTCAGTTAGGTATTTATGATATGCTTGGCAGGGAGTTGCACAAAGAGATCCTCAATACCAGGGGAGGCTTTGAAACATATTCCATTAAAGACCTCCATCTGAACCCTGGCATGTATTTTCTGAAAATGGGCAACGGAATAAGGTACGGAGCAGTTAAAGTGATTGTTCAGTAAACTTGTGTTTATATTTGATAATCATAAGTTTAGGTATTAAATAATATTTGAAATGCTGTGTGCCGGTCTTGCTGATAGAAATTCAACTGATTTCGACACGTGATTGTAAGGAATGAAAAAGCCGCACTCTTTTCGTAACCAAACATTACCCCCAACAAATTTTTATAAAAATATTTTTATTGAGTACTAACATTTTTCCTTTTTCATACGCCTATATATATAACGGGTCAGTACCCGCTCAATGCAACAGCCCCTGTAAATTAAAATCAAAGAAATAAACTTTATTTAACCAGGTCTTATACCTGGTTATTTGATCCTATCAAATCCTAATCATTGTATCCTGCCTTGGGTTAGCCTTGGGGCAGGATATCTTTTTTGGGCAAATCGCTTCAAGGGTGTCAGAAGGTTGTTTCGGTTATGTATAATGCTCACGAATCCAATAATCACATCTAATCCTATAAATATTAGTCCCTGTCATAAAAACTTCCTCCCACGCCCAGTTTGCATTTTTTAAATATTTATCCACAAAATTTGGAAATGTCAACAATTATCATTATATTTGTAATTATTTTCCAATTATATTAGCAACTCCTGTAATAACATTTATAAACACTAATTATTAAAATATAAAACAAATTTAATGTTATGTCGGAAAATGAAGGGAGAAAAAGGGGAAGAAATGGGGAATTTTCTTATGGTAATTACATCATTATCAACTATAAATAACAAAATTTAATTCGCAACAAAAAATAGCCTTTCCTGATTTTTATCGGTAGGAAATTTTCAAAAATCAATCAATCATGAACAAAACAGCAATATATAAAATAGAAAATGTAGGGGCTGCCTGCAACGGTACCCTCTCACGAGGCAAACCATTAACTATTTACCATATTTTACCTTTTTATACCTTTTTTGGAAGTAAATTATTACCTTTTTACATTTAATTATTAGTCAATTAACTGATAATAAATGAGTTAGATCATAAAAAAGTAAAAACCTCGGTGTATTGCATAAATTTTTACCTTTTTTCGCAGAAAAGCTGCATGCCCAGCAGTAGGGATGTCAAATGCATCCGTATGATCATGGTCAGACTATCCACTGAATTTAATCATCCGGCGGACAATTGAAAACAGACCTGCCACTGATAACCATCATTGCTGCATGTTGATAATGGAAATAGGTTTGCGATTCATCATTAATAATAAATAAAACAAACAAAATGAAAACAGACCAGCAATTGCAATCTGATGTTTTGGATGAATTGAGATGGGATCCAAGACTGAACTCACCGGAAATTGGTGTTGCCGTAAAAAACGGTATCGTAACCTTAAGCGGCCATGTGGATAATTACACAAAAAAACTGGCAGCTGAAGAAGCCGCCAAACGTGTAAAGGATGTAAAAGGAATTGTTGAAGAAATAATGGTGCAACTCCAGCATGACGGTAAGCGCACCGACCAGGAGCTTGCCCAGGCAGCCGTTAATGCAATCAGGTGGAATAATGCCGTTCCCAACCAGAATATAAAAGTTGAGGTAGAAAAGGGATGGCTTAGCCTTGAAGGCCAGCTAGACTGGCAGTTTCAGAAAGAAGCCGCTCTTAATGCCGTAAAAGATATAGTAGGATTAAAAGGTGTGTCGAACATGATCAGCATAAAACCGAGAGTGAATATCCCGGTAGTAAGAGAAACAATCAAAAAAGCGCTTGAACGCAGTGCAGATATTGAATCAGACAGAATAATTATTGAGACCTCAGGAAATAAAGTAATCCTTCGTGGTAAAGCACGTTCCTGGAGTGAGAAAAATGAAGTAGAACATGCCGCATGGTCAGCCCCTGGTGTAATGGAAGTTGAGGACGATTTGATAATAGCCTAATCACTATAAATAAAAAGAGACTGTTTCATTAATTTGAAGCAGTTTCTTCTTTATTATACTTCACTCGGCAGTGTCATTAATTTAAGCGATTTGTTAAGCGTTAGAACGTCCGAAACCTTCGGCATTGAACTCATTTTTTGTTCATTTTGCTATGAACATTTGACCTGTGTCGGGGTCATTTTTTTCTGAAGTTAACGACATTGGATGCCCTTTTCAAAACAAATGGTATGTTTGTATTTCTAAAACGGGTTATGAACAAGATCATTTTAATATTCATTTGTGTTTCAATTTTTTATGGCATGGATACTGTCAGGGCTAAGGAAGCGCCATCGGCTATGGATAAACGTTTTGATAAATACAAGGAGCAGTTTGTGCTGGAATTATGGAAAATAAATCCTTCATGGGCGGGTAGCGTGGGGTACCATAAATATGATAATGTGCTTGTAGTGCCGGATAACAAATCAAGGGAAAAAGAACTGGCATTTGTTAAGGCCAATCTCGATTCAATGAAAAAGTTCAAACTGGCGGAACTTACGGATGTAAATAAAACAGATTATTACCTGGTGGAGAACCAATTAAGGTATGAAGCGTGGAGTATAAAGGAACTGAAACAATATGAATGGGACCCATCGGGGTATAATATAAGCGGCAACTTTGCCGACATGCTGAGTAATGACTACGAGCCGCTTGATAAAAGGCTTCATAATTTTTATGAAAAGCTGGCGGCGGTGCCGGCTTATTATGAGGCTGCAAAGAAGAATATTAAGAACCCCACCAAAGAGCATACAGACCTTGCCATTGAGCAAAACCTGGGTGGCATACAGGTATTTGAAAAAGACCTGAATGAAGCAATTGAAAAATCAAATTTGCCCAATAAGGAGCGGGCTCTGTTGAATGAACGCGCAAAAGAAGCAGTAGCAGCAATAAAGGGTTTTGCCGAATGGCTGAAAACCTTGCATAACGACAATCCTCGTAGTTTCAGGCTGGGTAACGAGTTGTATAAAAAGAAGTTTGCGTTCGAGATACAATCCGGCTATACACCTGAACAGATATATGAGAAGGCACTGAAGCACAAGGAGGAATTGCATGAGAAAATGTATGCCCTGACAAAGCAATTGTGGCCTAAGTACTTTCCGGGGATTCCGATGCACGAAGATAGAAAACGTGCTATAAGGAAAATGATAGCCATGCTTTCCATCAGGCATGTGGCGCCCGATTCTTTCCAGTTGGCAATAGAAAAACAGATACCGGAACTTGTGGCATTTATCAACAAAAAGAACCTGATATACATTGACCCGTCGAAACCATTAGTGGTAAGAAAAGAGCCCGATTATATGGCGGGTGTGGCGGGTGCCTCAATATCGGCGCCGGGGCCTTATGACAAGAACGGGAATACCTATTATAATGTGGGCAGCCTGGCAGGGTGGGATAAGGACAAGGCCGAAAGCTACCTGCGCGAATACAATCACTACATACTGCAGATACTGAATATTCATGAGGCGATACCCGGCCACTATACCCAATTGGTTTATGCCAACCAGTCGCCCAGCATTATCAAGGCTGTTTTCGGGAATAATGCCATGATAGAAGGGTGGGCTGTTTATACCGAACGTATGATGCTGGAGAGTGGCTATGATGGCGACCAGGGTATCAACTCGACCGAAGCATCGCCGGAGATGTGGCTGATGTATTATAAATGGAACCTGCGCAGTACGTGCAATACCATCCTGGATTACAGTGTACACACCAAGAATATGAGCAGGGAAGAGGCTATGCATTTACTGACTGAAGAGGCTTTTCAGCAGCAGACGGAGGCCGAAGGGAAGTGGAAACGGGTATCGGTTACACAGGTGCAGTTGTGTTGTTACTTTACGGGTTATACCGAGATATATGATTTCAGGGAAGAATTGAAGAATAAACTTGGGGACAAGTTTGATATGAAGCAATTTCATGAACAGTTTTTGAGTTATGGCAGTGCGCCGGTGAAGTATATCAGGCAGTTGATGCTGAGTGGGAAGTGATAGAGTGATAATTAGTTGGTTAATAAAACTAAGGTTATGTCAACAAAATTTCTAGGCCTTCGGACAGTAGGGTACAAGGTGGATGATATTAATGCCGCCAAAGAATGGTACACCATTGTGCTGGGTGTGGAACCTTATTTCGATCAGCCGTTTTATGTAGGGTATAATGTAGCGGGTTATGAGCTTGGCCTGCATCCGGAACCGAAAAGTGGTAAAGTGAAGATAAACAATTTGTTAGCTTACTGGGGAGTAGATGATGTTGACGCAGCTTTTGATGAACTCATTTCACAGGGTGCAACTGAAATTGAGGAACCAATGGATGTTGGGGAGGGGATCATTGTAGCATCGGTAAAGGACCCATGGGGTAATGCTTTTGGGATTATTTACAATCCGCATTTTAAATTGGAGTAAGCATGCGAAAGAAGAACAAGAGATTTTCTCTGCTGCTTTTTATTCCAATGGTTGTGGCGTTACTGTTCAGTTCATGCCACGTAGCCAGGTTTGTGATCTACAATTTTGCGGATATCAGGGATTATAAGAAGTTTCCGAAGATCAGAATTCCAAAGGCTGATGTTCCGTTTATATTCTATACGCCCGCCAAAAATGAACAAGTGAAGCTGCCTAAGGATATTACAATAAAAGGCCGCAAATACAATTTCGACGAGTTGCTTGACAAAACTAAAACAGTAGCTTTTGTAGTTATCAGGAATGACTCAGTGTTGTATAAAAATTACTTAAGGGGTTATGACGAGGCGTCTGTTGTGCCGTCATTTTCTGTTGCCAAGTCGTTCGTTTCATTATTGGTAGGTATAGCAATAGATGAAGGGGCTATAGGCAGCGTAAATGATCCAGTCACAAAATATCTGCCTGAGCTGAGGAATGGTTTTGAAAAGGTCACGATAAGGCATCTGCTGGATATGCAATCAGGTATACGATTCAATGAGGGGTATATCAATCCCTTTGGTGATGTGGCTAAGTACTACTATGGTACCAATCTTAGGAAGTACGTAAAGAAAATGAAGGTTGCAAAGGACCCCGGCGAAGTATTTGAATATAAAAGCGGGAACCCGCAATTGCTGGGTATGATAGTGGAACGGGCTGTACATAAGAACCTGGCGGATTATATGGAGGAGAAAGTATGGAAATACATTGGCTCAGAGCATGATGCATCATGGAGTGTGGACAGCAAAAGGCATAAGGAAATAAAAGCCTTCTGCTGTTTTAATGCTACAACTATGGACTTTGCCAAGATAGGCAGGCTATATCTGAATAAAGGGAACTGGAATGGCCGGCAGATAGTTTCAAAGAGTTGGGTAGAGCAGTCGCTGGATATGGCTGACCATAAGAACTATGGCATTTACTCTTACCAATGGTGGCATACGGTTGACAACATTGACGGGAAAAGAACGCCCTCAGGCGATTTCTTTGCAGAAGGAATCCTGGGGCAGTTTGTTTATGTGTATCCGCAAAAGAAGGTCATAATTATCAGGTTGGGTAAAAAGGATGGTATTAATGACTGGGCATACGTGATGAAGGAAATTGCGAGGGCGAATTAGAACACTAATGCAGATTGCGTAAAATGCGGCCAACAACTGCAGCATACATCGGTTGAAGCTATATTAACCGAGATTGCAGCCCCCCCCCACACATTTATAAAGGGGGGCTTCAATTTCCGTTTTCATTGCTGATTCGTTTCCGTTGTTGTTGTTGTTGTTGTCCCTACTTCCTCCTCTTAAACAAATCGTTAACCCCTTTCTTAATATCATCTCCTGCTTTCTGTATGTTCGGATTTATTTTCTTTGTAGAGTCGCCGCCACCTAGTATCTGTCTTTTCAACTCTTCCTTGCCTTGGGCCACTACTTCTTTCTTAATGGCTTTTACGGTATCCTTTACTATGTGCTTTACACTGTCAACCGCTATTTTTACCTCCTTCTTTATTTCTTCCTTAACGTTGTTAACCGCATCTCCTGCTACGTTTTTCAAATTGGTCTCAATCTTCGGACTGGTGATGGTGCCACCTATAGTTACGGCCAGGTTTATCTTGTCACCCAGTTTTACAGGAATGCCCTTGCTGGTTGCCTGGCTCAGTAATCCGTTTACCATATTATTGCCTTCTGTACCCATCATGGCACGGGGTACTACAAGGTTCACGCCATATTTTATGGTCTGGTCGAAGCCATGGCTGCCGGCTATTTCGGCATCAATATCCCCGATTTTCAATTTGTAGGGCTGCACAGTTACTCGGCCATTTTCAAAAGTATAAAACAGCTTCAGGTCTGCGATCTTTATGGATTTAAATTGAGTGAGGTGCAGTTTGTCTGCAAGCTGGTCGGTAACCGGGAAGTTACTCAACATACCACTTGTCAGCATCATGTCACCCTTGCCTGCCAGGGAGTTCATCACCGGGCTCATATCGGGTCCCAGTTTACCGGTCATAGTCAGGTTAGAGTTGAACTTGCCGGATACATACTTACCCACTGGCATCATTTTCTGTACAGTAGCAAATGAGGTGAACGTTTTCTGCACATCTACACCGGTAACGGTATAGTCAAATTGTATATCGGGGTTTTTCTTGTCAGTTTTAGTAGAGTAGTAGCCGTTTATCTTCAGCGATCCATCAAGCGCTTTGCCGCTTACATTTTGCAGATTTACGATCTGGTTCCGGATCATCAAACCACCTGAGACATCTGTTATGGTGATATTATCGTATTTAACGGTGCCTACAGTGGCTGTGAGTGTGATATCGAGATTGGCAGGAACAAGGAATGGTTCGGTGGATGGCTTTGCGGGAGTTGCAGCAGCAGCAGGGGGTGCAGCCGGTGGTCCCATCCATTTATTCACATCAATTTTGTCGGCCGCAAAGTGGAATGAGCCGGTCAGGGATTCATTATGGAGGTAATAGGCCAGGAAATTATCAATCCTTCCATCTCCGCTGAATGCAGTGCCAAGGTACTGGCCTTTCATGTTTGAAACGGTTACATTCTTAGGATTGAAAGTGAGCATCATGCTGGACAAACTTACACCGTCAGGGTAGTCTTTGGATGAGTAGGTAATGCCCTCAAGGCCAATAGTACCGTGTGCATCCAGTTGTTCAAATTGTTTTTTCTCTGCCGCTGCAACAGAACCTTTTACCGAAACATCGGCGCTTATGACACCAGCCAGCTTTGTACTGGTTTCCAGCTTCATAAATTGCTGCATTTCCGTAAGGTCTAATTTGCCTTTGGCATTGGCATCAATCCACTGGTTAGATACGGGTGTTTTCAGTAACATACGGAAGTCGAATGGTTGAGATCCTAGGTCCAGGTGGCATTTCTCCAGGTTCACAATAGTATGGTCGGTAATGCCGTCTGGGTTGTCCACATCCAGTTTCACCTGTATGTTCGATACTTTTTGTGGCAGGTCGGGGTACTGGAACGAGCCATCCTGTATTGCCAGGTCCAGCTTATAGGCAGGCATTTTTGTTTTGCTCTTTGTACCCTTCACAAACCCACTGAGGGTAAGCTTGCCTGATGTTTTAATATCTTTGAAATTGCTCTTGTAAATGCCCGGTACCAATGAGAGAATATCTTTAAAATCATTTGAAGGTGTGTTGAACTGAATGTCCATTACCATGCTATTGGTATCCGGCATCTGCACATATCCCTTACTGGCCAGTCGCAGGCCATTCAGTTGTATCTTGTCGGTATTGAACGTGTACTTATTGGTTTTGTTATCTATACCCAGGTCGAGGTCAAGGGTTGTCTTTACTTTGTTAAGGAATGGAATATTGCCATTAATAAAAGTAAAAGCCTCTATAGTGGTTTTAGTAGTTAAGGTAAATGCATCGCTTGTAAAATCACCCGATCCGCTATGATCCAGGTTTTCTATGATCACATGCATTTTTCCCTGTTCATCATTATATTCAATATAACCTTGCTCAATGGAGTACTTGCGCAGTTTCATTGAAAAAGGTTTGGAAGCGGTTTCAGGTTTTGCATTCGCAGCCGTATCCGGTTTTGTAATATCCCAGTTGGCCTTACCGTCTTCATGTACAACGGCATGTATCCGCGGGGCCACCAATCCAATATTCAGTATGTCATAGGTGCCTTTTATTGCCTTTATCAAATCCAGGCTGATATCAATGCTTTTTGCAGCAATGAGAGTGTCGTTCTTAAAAGATTCTTTACCAATAATATGCAGTTCAATAATGCTTACTGAAAGATGCGGGAAATTGTGAAAAAGGGAAAGGTCTACATCTTTGAAATCAGTTGTAGCGTCCAGTTGGTCATTCATTTCTTTTTTAACAAGATTGAGGATCTTATCTTTGAAAAATATAGGAACAAGTATTGCGCTTCCCAGTAACAACAGGATAATGATACCTATACCAATAAAAAAGTGTTTGATGATTTTTTTCATTTTCATAATCCTTAGTATTTAATGTAAAAGTAAGGTTGAACTGTTTAATTAGGAACAATGCTGCATTTAACTTTTTAAACTTTCCCGATTTTAACTTGTCTTACTATCTTTATCTGATAATGATGCCGCAACACCTCCGTTTATTGTCCGTTTTTCCTGTATTGATATTTATTTTTATATCCTGCAATACCACAAAGCATTCAAAATCAAAAAGATTACCCGGAACCTGGCAGGCTACGCCAATTGTTATTGATGGAAAGAACACTGACTGGCCTGCTCCTTACCCGTTCTATGACGATAAAGCAATGCTGGGTTATTCGGTATCAAATGACAAGGAAAACCTGTATATAACTGTTGAGACCGGTGACCTGGCAACACAATTAAAGATACTCAGGAATGGCCTTACCGTTTGGATAGACCGTAAGGGTGGCAAGGATGAGCAGGTAGCCATTAATTTCCCTATACCTACGGATCAACCTAAAAATAGGCAGGGAAATGAAAAGAATAAACCGCCCAGAACAAATAGCCAGCCAGGGCAGGGTAGTGGCCAGGACCGGCAAAGGCTGGAGCTGGAAGACAAGGTAAGGGCTGCCCTGGGTGAAGTAAAAGATTATTCGCTCCAGGGTTTTAAAGCATGCAATTTTGAATTTTCGCTGCTTGAAAAAGATACCTGTGGTATTATTGTGCGGATAGACATGGATAAAGATAACGAATTGGTGTGGGAGGCTGTAATACCATTTAAATCATTCTACTTCAAGACAGGAATAACCAGGGTGGACAAAGGCAAGCCGCTGAGTATCTGTATTGAGACCACCGGATCTGAAAAGCCTGCAGGCCAACAGGGGGGTGGCGGCAACCGCAGCGGTGGTATGCGCCCTTCGATGGGTTATGGAGGCATGGGAATGGGTATGCATATGGGCGGCGGCGGCAGACGTGGTTACAACGACCATCCGGCACAAAATAATATTATGGAGCCATTGTACAAAAGCACCAAAACCTGGAAGAAATTCGGGATTGGGTGGCAGGAATAGTTTCTCCTGCTTCTAAAATCTGTTGGCAAATTATTAGATGTTTTAACCGTCCGGGAATTAAACAAAACTATAGGGTTTTAAAAAATTGCTTATTTTAACCTTCGATTTTACCAAGTCAATATTTTAGAGGTAAATAATTGCATGAAAAACTCCTATTTAATTAAGAAACTGCTCTTCCTTGGCGCTATTTGTGTGCTCACCTATGCTTGCTTCAGTTACACACAATACAACCAGTTTACCAATTGGGACGATGATTTTTATGTCACCAACGACAAATATATCCGGGAATTCAGCAAGGAAAACCTTAAAGTAATTTTTACGGAGGACATCACCAAAAACAACTATCATCCGTTGTGCATGTTGTCGCTGGCGGTGAATTACCATTTTTCCAAACTCGATCCGCAGGGGTATTATCTAACCAATATTTTCATTCACATCATAAATGTTATCATCGTCTTCTTTTTATTGTTGCTCATTTGCGCACGATTAAAAATTGACCAGGCCGGCCGGCTGTTCATTGCATGCTTTGGAGCGTTATGGTTTGGTGTTCATCCTATGCGGGTGGAGTCCGTTTCGTGGATTGCAGAGCGAAAGGATGTGCTGTATGCTTTCTTTTATTTTGCGGGGATGTATTGTTATATGAAATACATTGCTGCAAATAAACTTACCTGGTATTTCGCCACCTACTTGCTTTTTGTAGCATCCTGCCTTTCAAAACCTATGGCGGTAGTATTCCCTTTCTCATTGCTATGTATTGATCTGTTGATGCAAAGGAAATGGTCTAAAAGGCTCGTAATCGAAAAGATACTCTTTTTTGTCAGTTCCATCATATGCGGGGGGGCGGCTTTCTATACCCAAAACCACACAGGCGCTATCGCATCGTTCAGTACTCTGACCCTGGCTGAACGGTTTATGTATGCGGCATATGGTTTTATCATGTACATAGCCAAATTGTTCGATCCCCTGTACCTGTCTACATTTTACCCCTATCCATTTAGAATTTATCCGGGCAATTACCTGCCTAAGATTTTTTATGCAGCGCCTGTAATTGCACTGGCTGTGGTGTTTATCCCTTTGATATACACATGGAAGAAGAAACGCGAATATTTCCGCATAGTAGCCTTTGGAATGGGGTTCTTTGTTGCCAATGTAATGTTCGTACTTCAGTTCATTTCGGTGGGAGCAGCGATTATGGCCGACAGGTATTCTTATGTCGCGTATTTTGGTTTGTTTTTTCTGCTTGCCTTTTTCCTCAATGAGGTCAGGAAGCGGTTCACTTCATTTGCCATACCGTTAATTATAGTATTACTTTGCCTTTCTGGCGGATTGGCCTATGGTTGTTACCAGCGTACATTTGTCTGGCACGATTCTGAAACACTACTTACGGACGCTATTGAGAAATATCCGCTTAAAAAAGACCCTGAAGGCAACTATGACAGCAAGAACAGCGGCATAGCCCAGCTATCGTATAAATGGCGCGGCAATTATTACCTGGACAAAGGTGACCTGGATAAAGCCCTGCAGGATTATGAAGTACTGATAACACTACGCGGCGCAGATGCAAAAGTATTCGACAGGGTAGCGGTAATTTATACGCTCCGGAAGGATTACAAAAAGGCGCTGGAGATGTTCAGCCGTTCTATAGAAGAGCAGAACACTGTGTATAAAACATATGTTGACCGGTGCATAACCTATACGCTGATGGGCGATACGGTAAGTGCATTCAAAGATTATGTCACCGGGATTCAGTTAAATACCAAGGCAGAGCAAATGCTTTCCGACAGCAGTTTCAGTTGCGTGCAGCGACAGTTATATGGTCAGGCCATTCTGCAGTACAATATGCTGCTGAAAATAAATACCAACAATCCCTTCTATTATTTCTACCGTGGGGTTGCCAGGTATAATACCAACCAGACGGGGCCCGCAATTGACGATTGGGAAGTTGCAGTAAAATCAAATGTACAAGACACCAAAAAGGCCGCTTCCAACAATCTGTGTGTAGCATACGATGCAATAGGCGACGATACCCGGGCGCTCTGCTACCTGGAAATGGCGCTTGCCACCGGCAATGTGATAAAACCTGATTTTGCACAAAGTATCAGGGATAAGGCTAAGGCGCAAATGGGTGGCGGCAAGTAAGGAGGAGCTATAGTATGCACACTCGTCCCCGTTTGAAATGAGGACGAGTGTGCCAATAGAAGTTATTATATTCTTCCTTATTACTCATTTTCTGAAATGAACAATATTTATTTATTAATCTTTCTTTACCCCTTCAGATTCCAATATTGAAATTCACATCAAATATCAGGTGGCCCTTTTGCTTTGATATTCTATCTTGTTCTTTTCCTCCTGCTCATCTTCCTGTGCTTTGTCTTTGTCATAAGCACGAATGATTTGTTTCACCAGCCTGTGGCGCACTACATCCGCCTCATCGAGGGTGATCTGTGCAATGCCTTCAATATTCTTCAGTATCTTAGTTGCCTTAAACAGGCCTGATTTCTGATTCTTGGGAAGGTCTATCTGTGTCAGATCGCCGGTAATGATAGCTTTGGCAGATGCACCTATGCGTGTCAGGAACATTTTCAATTGCAGGTCGGTGGAGTTTTGCGCTTCATCAAGAATGATGAAAGCATTATCCAGGGTACGGCCACGCATATAGGCGAGGGGCGCGATCTCGATGATCCGGTTCGACATATAATAATTCAGCTTGTCGCTGGGTATCATATCATCCAGCGCATCATAAAGCGGGCGCAGGTAAGGATCTATTTTTTCCTTCAGGTCGCCGGGCAGGAATCCTAAACTTTCCCCTGCCTCTACTGCCGGGCGTGTGAGTATTATTTTCCGAACGGCTTTATTCTTGAGGGCGCGTACAGCAAGGGCTACTGCGGTATATGTTTTACCGGTACCTGCCGGTCCGATTGCGAATATGATGTCGTTCTTCTCACTGGCCTGGGCCATCAGTTTCTGGTTTTGCGTTTTCGCGCGCACCACTCTGCCATTAGGGCCAAACACCAGAATATCATTATCTTTTGAATCTTCGGGAGCTGTTTCATCCTGTTCATCGTCCCCAAGTATTTTGGAAAAGTAGTTTTCAGACAGGTGTCCGTTTCGTTCAAGGTATTGTATGATCTGGCTGATCTTAGCTTGTGCAGCTGTAACTTCGTCAGGTTGACCGGAAATTTTTATCTGTGTTCCTCTCGATAACAGCTTAAGCAGTGGAAATTTACGCTTCAGGATCTCGAATTTGCTGTTATTGATCCCAAAAAACTCTATGGGATTTACGGTTTCTAAGTTAATGATTGCTTCTGTCAAAGTGCGTTCAGTTTATCGTTAATAATAAAACTACAAAATCCCTGCCAAATTTAGATTTAAGATGGTGTTAAGTTATTTTTAGCATATTCATGACAATTTAAGAGGTGGAAAAAGCTGTTTTAAGAATAATTAGTTTGATTAATTTTGCAATTGACTGTTGGTATAATCTCTTATACTTTATAATCGTTATCTTTAAATACTTGAAGCTGTTTTGCAACAGCCTCATCTGATAATGCGAATATTCGGGCAGCCAAAACAGCAGCATTCCTTGCTCCAGCTTTACCTACTGCAAGCGTTCCTACAGGTAACCCGGCAGGCATTTGAACTATGCTGTAAAGAGCATCTACTCCTCCCGGCATTCCGCCTTCAAGTGGGACCCCCAATACGGGCAAAGACGTATATGCGGCACATACACCGGGTAAAGCCGCCGCCATACCTGCAGCTGCAACTATGACGCCATATCCATTGTCTTTTGCTGAAACGATCAGTTCTCTTACTTTATCCGGATTGCGGTGGGCGGAAGCCACAACCATATCATTTTTTATATGGAACCAGTTGAGCCAGGTGCTGCATTCCTGCATTACATTTTCGTCGGTCTTAGACCCCATTATGATCATTACTTTCATTCTGCACTTGTTGGTATGCAGTGAAATTAGTGAGAATACAGCAACCCTGTTCAGCGCAAAGTCTTAAACTTATCCACCTACTCTGAATAACTATTAATTTTAGAAGTATAATGAGAACGGAATGCAGCTAATGCATTATCTATTTGAACTTTTCAGTTGCATCTGTCTTGATGCGGATCATTTCAACACCATGGTGCATGTGTTTGTATTTCAGTAAATTCTTTTCACATCCGAAAATGTCATCGCCAAATACGTATACTGTTTTACCGGTTAGCTTTTTGAAGGTATTATTAACCAGGAAATCTTTATCCTGTTCAAATTGAAGGTCGGTCAATTCCATATGCCCGGCCAGTTTGCCGTTCACAATATTGAAATACCCTAAATAACGGGTTTTGTTAACAGTCAGAAAAGTGATAAATGATTTGGTTTCCAGCAAAGGATCATCAATGTTAGTGAATTTGGAAAGGAAGTTGTTATAAAACTCAATAATGCTTTTGTAATCGTTCACATCCTTTACCGTACCTTTTTCTACCAGTATATAATTGTGCAGTAACTGGTCATAATCACGCTGGTTATAGGTGGTATCATAATGCTCAACTATCGTCATTTTTTTAATATCCAGTTCTTTGAAAAAGTCGGAATAACGGATATTTGGTATCTCCAGGCGGCCTTCATCATTTACTTTTTTGTAAAACAGCGGGCCACTGGGATTATTGCTTTGCCTTGTCCACCAGGTGCCCTTCAGGCCATCTTTTGTATTAGTAATAGCTACTGTTGCATCAATTATCTGACTGTAACTAAGAACTACTTTTCTTTCTTTTCCCGGTATTACACTTATTGAAGGTACCCTGGCATTATTCACCTGGATATAACCCCAGTTGCCGCCCGAAAATTCGTCAATTTTCCCGCCAACGTAAGCAGCTTCTGTTTTATTCTTTTTTATAAATCCGTTCAGGTCATGCCCGTTATTATCATAAACCACACCATCGGCATAAGGATACAGGTTATGGCATTCCTGGGCAAACGAATTGCCTGCTGCCATAGATAGAAATAACAATGCTGATATTTTTAATGTATTATGCATCATACCGGGTGTTGATAATTAAGGAGCCAAATTAATAAAACTATTGAAAAGAAACAGGTATTAGATTGTTTTTAATAATTTAACTGGTAATTTTAGTGCAATTTAGCAATGCTATGCGTATTTCATTATTCTTTTGTTTTATTCCACTGTCGTCCGACAAAATCCAGAAAGGGCTTAAAATGTGTGCGTAACAAATTGATTTACAATAGTTCAGTTTGTTTTTTGGCAAAGCAGGGGGCGATACTATCCTGGGGTAAACAATGTGCTCTGTACTGGTCTCCG
>CAIMDZ010000199.1 GCA_903839875.1 uncultured Bacteroidota bacterium | reverse complement strand
GAGAAAATGTGCTGTCCGACAAAATTGCTACTTTTGTTCATGTTGTATATTAATCTGTGGTAAGACAAATAAACAACAAAGGGGGCATATCGCCCCCTTTTTATACGACTAATTTCTCAATAATTTTCTCGGACAACAGTGCTTTTTTTTACCTTTTATGGAAGTAAATTATTACCTTTTTACATTTCATTATTAGTCAATTAACTGGTAATCAATGCGTTTGATCATGAAAAAGTAATTACCTCGGTATATCGTAGAAATTTTTACCTTTTTACACGCAGATGCAATCCTTTGCGGTTGCCCTCCGAAACACAGGCCACGCAGCCCGGCATGATAAAAGTTCGTGGCAACGAAAAAACGATACGAAATCAATGCGACAATGATACGACATTCATGGAATATTAATATGTTTGCTGGTAAAGGATTATAGCCCATTTTTAAAAAAAGATATCCTCAATAAAAGTGAAAAATACGACAATGAAAAAGTGGTCATATACCGATTTTATCGGGAGGGCAAGGGATGTTGGTAACTTCTGTGCAATCAGCATCCCGCAGTGCCAGATCAGACGGCTTGTAGGAATTTGTATATCCTTTGCAACTGCCAATTTTGCCGGTTGTTATTTCATTAGAAATTCGTTTAATAATTTTTATAAATTTGCAATATGTTATTGCCCGATAAAAATAGTATCCTAAGTACCCTTGCCAGCAATAGCAGCCAGCTTCACGGTTTTGGTGTCAACCGCATCGGGTTGTTTGGTTCGTACGTACATGACCAGGCAACCCCTGACAGCGACATTGATCTGCTGGTGGATATCCGCCAGGACAAAAAAACGTTCAGCAACTTTATGAAACTGAACTATTTTCTGGAAGATCTGCTGCATAAGAAAGTGGAACTCGTAACCCTGCAATCATTGAGCCCTCATATCGGTCCGCATATTTTAAATACAGTAGAGTATGCGATTATCTGAGATTGAATTCCTCGGGCATGTTCCGAAAGCCCCCCTGTCCATACACAACTTTCTCGCGAACTTTCGACTTTCGACTTTCGACAAAAAAACGTGTGGTAATCCCGATGGCAATCGGGAGGGTAACAAAGGGGAAAACGATATTCATTAATATTAGCCACAGGAAAGCATTCCAGCCGATTCAAAAAAAAATTACCAACAAAATATTTGTTATCCCACATAAGATACCAACATTCTTTTGAATGGTTGAAAACCGGTGAAGTAATGCCGTAAGCATCCCGCGGCGCAATGTCATTAAGTTAAGGAAATATGACCCAAAAAGGGTCAAACGTTTATAGCAAAATGTATTGATAACGAGTTCGATGCCGAAGGTATCGCACTACGAAACACCGGACAAAACGCTTAACTTAATGACATTGCCCGATGTGGCGGATTAGACGGTATTGCAGTTGAGACGTGTACTAATGTGGAATTTCTGTTTTACCCTGATTCTCCGGATTTTAAAAAGGCTGTGCAAAAAATATTCCGATAACCAACCTAGAATACTATTTTTGAACCTGATGAGGAACGATCTATTCCGTAAAAAAACACTGGAACAAATAAATACAGAAGTTGCAGAAGGGCTGGTAGAAGGTCATGCCCGTAACATGAAGAAAGTGCTCACTGTGCGCGACCTTACCTTTATGGGTATTGCCGCAATAGTTGGCGCGGGTATATTCTCTACAATAGGCAAGGCCAGTTTTGACGGCGGGCCGGGTATCATTCTCTTATTTTTGTTTATAGCTGTGGCCTGTGGGTTCTCGGCTGTCTGCTATGCGGAATTTGCCAGCATGGTGCCTGTATCCGGGAGCGCTTATACCTATTCTTATGTGGCATTTGGCGAGCTGATAGCCTGGATAATAGGGTGGGACCTGCTGATGGAATATGCCATTGGTAATATTGCAGTAGCCATATCGTGGAGCGATTATTTTTGTTCGCTGGTCAACAGTATCCATATTGGTAACCTGCATCTGCATATACCCGAATTCCTCAGCACAGACTATTGGACCGCACACGAAAAAGCCACGGCGGGTTTAAAGTTACTGGCAGACCACCAGGTGCCTGATGAAGGGATAAAGGCCGGGATGCTTGCATGGTCTGATGCGCCAATGGTAGGCGGTATCAGGATAATTTGCAACTTGCCTGCATTCCTGATCACCTTCCTGATCACGTGGATCATATACATTGGAATCAGGGAAAGCAGGCGCAGCACCAACATCATGGTGATACTGAAAATAGGCATCATTCTGCTGGTAATGATTGCAGGCTGTTTTTATGTGAACCCGGTTAACTGGACGCCCTTTCTCCCGCACGGTATTACCGGTGTGCTGCTGGGAACATCGGCGGTATTCTTTTCCTATATAGGCTTTGATGCGATAAGTACTACTGCTGAAGAATGTAAAAATCCGCAGAGAGACCTGCCGAGGGCTATGTTCTACTCGCTTATTATCTGCACGGTAATGTATGTGGTAATTGCTTTGGTACTGACGGGCATGACCAGTTATGCCAACCTTGGCACCAAGGGCGATCCGCTCGCCGAGGTGTTCCACAACCTGCATGGTAAATGGACGGACTATATAGCAGGTGTCATATCAATAAGCGCAGTGATAGCCATGGCAAGTGTACTGCTGGTCTTTCAGCTTGGCCAGCCACGTATATGGATGAGCATGAGCAGGGACGGGCTTTTGCCCCCCATATTTGCCAGAATGCATCCGAAATATAAAACGCCATCCTTCTCAACTATAGTGACCGGGTTACTGGTAGGCGTGCCTGCTTTATTCATGAACCTGACTGTGGTTGTTGATCTGACCAGTATTGGTACTTTGTTCGCATTTGTGCTGGTATGCGGCGGAATACTGAAACTGCAGAATGATCCCTATAGGCTGCAGAGTAAGTTTAAGACACCTTACCTGAACGGGAAATACATAGTGCCTGTACTATTTGTTTTGTATCTGACTGGTGTTGGTTTTCTGATGATGAATGCTACAGGTAGAATGATCTTAGCAGAAACCAAGGATAAAACAGAATACACCTGGCAGGATACCATTCGTATAGGATGGAAGCAATTTGATTTTAAGCATTTTCAGGCCATGATGACCGGCAATATTCTGGGTATTTTATTTGGGGTTACATTTTTTATTACTGCAGTTCTTTCCTTTATTAAGAACTATTCAATTATTCCGGTGCTTGGGTTCCTGTGCTGCACTTATTTATTGTCAGAGTCGGGAAATACTAACTGGGAGCGGTTCCTGATATGGCTGGTGGTGGGCTTGCAGCTCTATTTTATTTATGGCTTTGACAACAGTAAAATCGGGAAAAAGTCAATTGAACAGATGAAAGATGCCTTAAGAAGGTATTCCCGTTTTGACGAGAAAGCAAATCCTGGTACTGCCGAAATTGAAGTCGGGTATAAAAAACTACTCAAAGATCATGGAGGAAGAAATATACTTACCGGATCTTTGATTTGCACCACTGGCGTAGGTATTACCGTGTTAAGCTATACTATGGCATTCACGGGTATAATCTCAACGTATGTTATCACCTATGGCCCGATAGCCGGAGGAGTCATACTGTTCATTACAGGTATTTTGCAGCGAAGGGCATTTATTAAAAAGTGTAATCTTATACTTGACAAGGGATAAGTTTGTGAAATGTATTGATGAAGATAAATAGATATTTGTCATTGGCAGCCGCGCCGAACCATGACTGCTGAGCACATATT
This sequence comes from uncultured Bacteroidota bacterium, assembly GCA_903839875.1. Taxonomy (GTDB): domain Bacteria; phylum Bacteroidota; class Bacteroidia; order Chitinophagales; family Chitinophagaceae; genus Nemorincola. The sequence goes on along the minus strand of CAIMDZ010000199.1, from coordinate 19,976 downwards.
CTTAGATTGATCATTGTTATGAAGTCACAAAGTTATCCCTTGTGGACTATGGTATTTAGTCCCCTTTGTTTTCTTCCTGGCTTTCATGGAGGTCGCCGCCGAGGCTGTAGAAGTTGTTTTCTTCATCTTCTTCACCTATAAGTTCGTTGCTGTCATCATCACTGGCGCCTGGAATGTCCAGATCATCGCCTGAGGCATCTTTTATAATGCTGCCATCAACATTGAGCAGATCTCCGTCACCATCGGCATCATCGAGGGATGAATGAATCAGGTTGCGGCCATCGGGTGTGTCCATATTTTGTTCGGTGGATTCAAGGACCTGCAGATCTTCGTCTGTAATATCTGATTCAGTTCCTGCCTGGATGCTTACCTCATCATCGCGGTCATCCATAGTGTCATTGAAAGCAGGTGGCGGAGTATTGCCGGCATCCAGGCTTTCTTTGCCGTTGTTGTTTTTGGCACGCATTATGTCCTGGTTGTCTGGGTAGTGCGGGTAACCCTGAAATTTATCAATATTATGGTTCTTTTCCATTGCTATATATTTACGGTAACAAACGTATAAAAGGTGTGCCGCGGGTGGAATGATGATGGTCAGCGGGCAGGGTAATGCTGGTAAGGAAGGGTTGCCGGAGATAAAAAATAAATGGCTCTGCAACTATAACGCTTCCACTTTCCCATTTTTGTACTGGCTCCAGTCAATATCCTTGCCCAAAGTGCCTTTTATCCTTTTCCATAAAGATTCTTTGGCAGTAATGGATATATAGTCGGTAGAAAATGCAGGGGTAGGGTCAATTTCAGGATTTAGATGGTTATAGCGGGAAAGTGTATCTGACACAAACGGGAGATGGAAAATAGTAGTAAGGAAGTGTTTGCGGGTGAAACTCTTTAATAAGGAAGATTGGAAAGGGTCTGTGGCCAGAGCAATGGATTTAAATCCCAGTTTATGTGCCAGCAAATAGGAGTAGTAAACGTTCTCGGTACTGTGACGGGCAGTGGTTTCACAGAAAATATGCTCCCTGGGTATGCCTAATTGTTCAGCATATAACCCCATTATTTTAGCTTCATAATAAGGACTGTAAACAGAAGCGCCTGAATAGATCACGTTTTTGGTATAGCCGTCCCTGTAAAGAATATATGACCAGATGACACGTGCCTTCATTACTGAATCCCAGTTCCCGTTTTTGAAAGGAACACCGGGAACAATAATTGCATCAAAAGGTTTTAATTTTTCGGCATTTGTTAGGTTTCTTCCGGGTACTTTCTTTGACGAAAGACAACCGGCCATTTGTGCCAGAGTCAGACAGGCAGTGATAAGGAATACATTTTTATGAGCAATTCTCAAAGTGATTGTTTTATTATTAAGTAACCAAAAACCGTACCAATAACCATATTTTAACGCAAAATTGGATTATGGTCCTGTTTACTGAAATTACCTTTACCCTATGATCTATGCCATAACAGGGATTGCATTAATGCCAGGGTTCATGCTTGCGGTATATGTCTTTATGATGCAAGCCAAATTTGGAAAAGCGGCAGACGGGGCCAGGCTGGAATTAATAAAAAACTCCCCGAATTTTAAGAACGGAAGCTTTCAGAATTTAAGTCCTACTCCGAGTTTTACTGAAGGAGCTAATTTCGTATCCGTTTTAAAGGAGTTTCTATTTAAAAAGAACAAACGGGTAAAACCAACAAATGAATTACCCTCAAAGAAAACCGATCTTCATAACTTAAGCCCTGATAAGGATGTGCTGGTATGGTTCGGGCATTCGTCCTATTTCATGCAAATTGATGGCAAACGGATACTCGTTGATCCGGTATTCAGCGGGTCGGCTTCTCCGGTTACAGGCACTGCAAGGAGTTTTAAGGGGAGTGATGCTTATTGCTCTGCAGACATTCCTGAGATAGATTTTCTGTTCATAACGCATGATCACTGGGACCATTTGGATTATGAAACGATTCTGAAAATCAGGCCGAAGGCCAGGCAGGTGATTTGCAGCCTTGGGGTAGGGGCACACCTGGAATATTGGGGTTATGATAAGAATAAGATTGTTGAAATGAACTGGCATCAGCAGGTGACTCTTGACAAAAAATTCGTGGTAAATACAGTTCCTTCCAGGCATTTTTCAGGCCGTAAGCTGAAAAGAAACCAAACTGTCTGGTCTTCATTTGCTGTGAAAACCCCGACCATGAATGTGTTCATTGGCGGGGACTCGGGCTATGATTCGCATTTTAAGGATGCAGGAACTAAGTTTGGACCTTTTGACCTGGCGATACTGGAATGTGGTCAGTATGATAAAAGCTGGAAGTACATTCACATGATGCCGGAAGAGACTGTGCAGGCAGCAAAAGACTTGAAAGCTGAAAACCTTTTGGCAGTTCATTGGGGTAAATTTGCCTTAGCAAATCATAACTGGGACGACCCTGTTAAACGTGTTACGGCTGCCTCAATAAAAGAGGGCCAGCGCCTTTGGACGCCCATTATTGGTGAGGTTATCAGCTTAAAAGAACCGGGGCAAAAGTTTAGTTCATGGTGGGAGGGGGTTAATGAGTTGATTGGTTGATTAGTTGATAGGTTGTCATTAGGCAGAGAGGCATGATGACAAAAGAGCAGAACATAGAAGCAATCATGTTAACAGAATATGAAAGTAGTAGTGGAGTTTGGTATCACATTCGCTATCCAGCAATAAACAAAAAAAAATATTTCAATTTTACCCTAACATTTTATCCGGATTACTCGTCAATTAATAAGAGAACTTGTTTTCCATCAGCATTTTATCAACTGTGGGTTAGTTTTTTACGATAATAAAAAAGGTTTGCGATTAATTTCTGTACAATTAAATAAAAACTGAAATAATTCATTACAAAAGCGAAAGAAAATATTTATTTTTGAAGTATTATTAATTTGTTACAAAATTATATACTATGTCCTTAAGCCTAAAAAAGTATGCAGCAATAGGTTCTTTATTGCTTTGCGGCGCATTGGTTCGTGCGCAAACAATTAATACCAATGCAGGAACCGGAACATCCGGCTATAGCGGTGATGGCGGACCTGCTACTGCAGCCCAGATTTACATGCCCCGTGCAGCAGCTTCGGACGGAGCTGGCAATGTGTATGTTGCTGATTTTGGTAACAATTGCATTAGAAAGGTAAGTGCAACGGGGATGATTACAACCTTTGCAGGTACCGGAATTGCAGGGTTTAGCGGTGACGGCGGGGCGGCTACGGCAGCGAAATTATATGGCCCGAATGGCGTTGCTATTGACCTTTCAGGGAATGTGTATATCTCTGATTATTTTAACAACCGTATCAGAAAAGTGAACACATCGGGCATTATCACAACAATAGTTGGAACAGGAACTGCCGGTTATGGCGGTACCGGCGGTCCGGCTACAGCGGCATTAATAAACATGCCCGCCGGAATCGCGGTAGATGCCTATACCAATGTTTTTATTGCCGATTATGGAAATAGCAGGGTACGAAAGGTAAATTCTTCAGGTGTTATGAGTGACATTGCCGGCAATGGCATTTTTGGTTTTACCGGAGATGGCGGACCCGCTACTGCTGCTATGTTAAATGGCCCGCGGGGTGTTGCAGTTGATGGTTACGGCTTTGTGTACATCGCCGACTACAATAACGTAAGGGTGAGGCAAATTGACCTTTCCGGCGCAATCCACACTTATGCGGGTACCGGAGCAAGCGGGTTTGGTGGTGATGGAGGCCCGGCTACATCAGCAATCATGCGTAGTCCAACCGGTGTTGCAGTTGATGTTGATAATTATGTTTATATCGCTGATAGCGCCAATAACCGTGTAAGAAAAGTTAATGCAACTGGTATTATTACCACCTTTGCAGGCAATGGATCGTCTACTTACAGCGGCGATGGAGGCCCAGCCACCGCTGCAGGTATGACTGTTTCAAACGTAGGTGCAGACCCTTACTATCGAATTATTTATATTCCGTCAGGATTCCCAGGTGAGCGCGTTCGCCGGATTGATACAGTGGTTATCGCACCTATTACAGGACCGACATCAGTATGCGTTGGCGGGAACATAACCCTGGCAGACGCAACTTCGGGCGGCATATGGAGTTCAGCTGCTCCTTCAATAGCTACTGTAGGTTCTCTGACCGGAGTTGTTTCAGGCATTTCAGCGGGCACTGTAACAATCTTCTATTCTGTTTCAGGATCTGCAACAAGCACTCTTATCACGGTTAATCCGATACCGGCAGTTTCAGCGTCAGCAACTTTATCATGCGGAGGAGCTTATGCTATGACAGCCAGCGGAGCGGGTACATACACCTGGTCGCCTACTTCAGGTTTATCCTGTTCGACATGCAGCACAACTACCATAGATCCAACGGCAACAACTGTGTTTACAGTTACGGGCACCAGCTCCTTTGGCTGTGTTGGTAGCGGCACTGTTACCGTCAATGGCAACCGCATCAGTGGCTATATAACTCCTGCTGTTGCCGGTTCTATCAGGGTATGGTTAATTCATTTTAATTGGTTTGATAGCTCAATTATTACTACTGATTCTGTTATGACCTGCTTATCAGGAGGCACTCCGTATTATGAGTTTACAAGTCCTGCCGCCGGCAACTACCGCGTAAAGGCTTACCTCCTCGGTGGAACCCCCGGTGCAAGCGGATACATCCCTACTTATAGTCTGTCCACCCCTTACTGGTACGCATCTGATACTATTCCACACGGGACAGGAACAGATACCATGCATGTAAACATGATCTACGGAACCGTACCTTCAGGGCCTGGGTTCATAAGTGGGTATGTAGTTTCCGGTGCAGGTAAGGGTACCTCAGGAGAGGTGCCGGCAGTTGGTATGCTGGTTTACCTGAGGGATGGAAGCGGTAATGTGCTCACCTATACCCACACCGACGGAACAGGCGCCTATTCTTTCTCAAGCCTGGCTTATGGCACTTATGGTATCTATCCCGAAGCGTATAAATACTATACTACTCCATCAGCAGCCATAACACTTAATTCAACTACACCTTCTGTTACCAGTGTTGGGTTTAAACAACATACCACATTTGGTACCATCACTCCGTTTGTAGTTACTACCATTCCTTCAAAAGGTATTACCGGAGATTTGTCAGTATTTCCTAATCCTGCTTCCAATGAATTGACAATTAAAGGAATTACGGGTAATTCACAATATCGTATCCTTACAGTTACAGGAACTTCATTGGCCACAGGAGTATTAGTGACAGGCGCAAATACTATTTCAACTTTGAATATTGCAACTGGAATGTACATCCTTGAAATTCAGAATGAGAAAGGTGAGAAGAGCAATATCAGGGTAGTAAAAGAGTAATATAGTCTTAACTTAATATAGTATTAAATCCGGGTAACATAGTTATCCGGATTTTTTTGGTAACACCCAAGGGACATTAATACCAATTGAACATAGGTACGCCTATTATTAAAATCTAAACGGTATTAGTTTTGTTCCATCCCAACCCACAGCCTTACCCTAAAATAACCTCTTAAATAAATCTTATTTTCACTGGGTGCTTTACCGGAAGCGGGTATTTCGGAGAATTCAATATCGGCATAACCAATGATGAGGTCGTTCAGATTGTAGCTGTGTTGATTAAGGATCAATTTTTGCCTGTCGGTATGGTAGCTGATTTTACGGGTTGGTTTAGGGTAAATGATATCAGGTTTAAAATAGAAACTATCGTTACGGATATAGATGGAGTAGGTGCCTGCATAGGCCGGCAAACCATCGGAAAAGGTGATCATGATAACATCACTGGTCCGGGTGGCAAAACAATACCTTATTTCATAACCGCCCTGTACGTTAGTCTCGCAATTAGCAGTATGGTAAAGGTGAGCAGTATCTTCAGGATGTATAGTATCGTTTAAGGCGCTTGAGAATTTTCCATCCTCATCCTTGAGGGTATACCATGGATAATCCCATTGCTTTGCGAAACCGAAGGTGTCGGTCATTTGCTTCACATCAACCCTGGAAGTATAGACTTGCTGCCCGTAACTTGCAGGGCAGGAAGTGGTGAGCCAAAAGATAGTTATAAGGATGGTCCGGGGTTGCATATTGTGGCAGGTCCGTTAAAAATACAAAACCAATGATAATGCGGGCAAAATAAAAACAAAAACGATCCCCCGGAGCTGCCGGGGGATCGTTAACCAAAACAATGTAAATTATTGTTCCTCACCGCCTCCGCCGCCTGGGCCGTTGCGGGTCTGCAGTAGTTCTTTTACTTTCGGGCCCAGGGCCTGCATTTTACCATAGATATTCTTAGCGGTAACCGAATCGCCAACCTGGTAGGCAGTTGCGCTCAGCGACTGCATTATCTGGAATTGCTGTTTCACATCATCAGCCATTGACATTCGGCCATCCTCACTAAGTGAAGCTACCCAGTTTACATCAGCCTCGGCATTGCGCACTATTTTTTCTGTCAATGCATTGGCTTTTTTAATCGCGCCTGCACGGTAGTAAGCAGCAGCAATAAAGTAAGCAGTATAATCGTATGAGTAGGATTCCTCGGTAATTCCCCACATCACTTTATCAAGCAATTTTATAGCGCTGTCCTTTTTACCTTCCGTAACAAGCTGGTTGGCAATAAATGAGCCATCCATACGATAGCTTACAAACTCATGGCGGTTAGGTTCATCGAAATAAACATCGGTCCTTTCGCCGCCACCCCATTTGAATTTGTTAACATACATGTCGTAGCTCTTATCGGTATTAATAGTGCCCAGTACCTGCTGGTTCACTTTGGCGGCATCGTTAAATTTGAATGGCATGAGGTGGTAAACATTGCCTTCCATGTGCAGATAGTCGCCGGTTCCGCCATAATCGCCAGACCTAAGGCCTGCATCGAAATACAACGGTCGTTTCCAGCCCTCATTTGCAACGGCAGCAATAATATTCAGAATAGCAAGGTCGCTCTTATAGGCGGTTGATTTCGGATAATTGAACCTCATATCTGTGGTGACCCGGCTGGTATCGGATGCCTTCACCAAACCCCTGCGCACCAGCTCTTCTTTACTGATCGAAGGTGTGAAGAAGTTGCGGGAAGGCATGTAGTTCATTGGCTCGCCTCTGCTGGCGCCCTTCTGCGAAGGATCATCGCTATTCATGAAGTTGCAAATCTCTGCGAGGTTGAAGTACTTGTCCTCCGGGATAGCCGGGTTTTTAATATAAGCGATATAGTTATGATGGTCGCCTATATAATCCTTGCGTTTCCACATCATGGGTATGGCGTCAGCTTTGTTTACTTTATAATTGAGCTGGTCAATATACCAGTCAATACCAAGCAGGCTGGTATTGATAATACGCACATCAGGGCGGAACCCTTCTACTTCCTGCACATACCAGAGCGGGTAGGTCTGGTTATCGCCGAAGGTAAAGAGCACTGCATTTGAATCGCAGCAGGAGAGGGTATTGTATGCCACATCTCTTGCGAGGGTTTTATGAGAACGGTCATGATCTTTCCATTCCACTTTTCCCATTAAAACCGGAACTGCCAGCAAGCAAATGGGAATAGAAGCAAGGGCAGCAGCCGGGCTGTTGGCCATTCGTCTCAGGCCTTCGGCAACCATCAAAACACCAAGGCCTATCCACATGGCAAATGCGTAGGTGCAACCTGCAAATGCGTAGTCTCGTTCACGGGGTTGGAGCGGGGGCATATTCAGATAGATACCTATTGCAGCGCCTGTAAAGAAGAAAAAGGTGAGCACCACTATGCCATCCTTTTTATTTCGGTTGAACTGGAAAACCAATCCAAGGATACCGAGGATAAAAGGGATAAAATATAGTTTGTTGTGGGCAGGATTATCACTGTAACCGGAACCCATCTCATCTGTATTGCCCAGGCCACGTATTTTGTCAATAATTGTTATACCGGATATCCAGTTGGCATTTTTCGGGTCACCCTGGCCTTCCCAGTCATTCTGACGGCCTGCATAGTTCCACATAAAATATCTCCACCACATCCAGTTCATCTGGTAGCCGAAGAAGTACTTCAGGTTGTCGGCCCCTGTAGGTTTATCATCAGGACCGAGGTTCAGGAACTGGCGATAGAAGTTTACATGGTTAGCTTCGTTGTTGTCATAGATACGTGGGAAGAAATGGCTTTGGTTTTCATCTTTTCTTTCATCATAGCCATAAATGGCTTCGAACTTCTTGCCAACTACTTCATAGTAATCTTTCCCTTTTACCTTTGTCTGGGCATATAGCTTTTTAGAAGTATCCAGATCGGTGTAGGTGCTTGTAAAGTAAGGCCCGTACAACAAAGGCTGCTGGCCGAACTGTTCACGGTTCACATAATCAAGAAAACTGATGGGGTTGTCAGGATTACACATGTCAATTGGTACATCGGCCCGGGAACGCACGATAGCAGAAAAATAGCTGGAATAACCGATGATTATGAACATTACTGCCAGTACGGATGTATGCAAGGCATAATAGTTCTTTCGTTTTGCAAATAAAAGCAGGAAAACCAAAAGACCAGTAATAAAAAACATGAAAACAATAGCCCCAATATCGAAACCGGTACCAAAGTCGTTAGTAAACATTATATCGAACCAGGAAGCGAAACGCGGGATATACTGAATAACGCCAAACTGGACGAAAGCCAGTACAAAGCAGCCAATAACGAATGCAAGGACTGTACCAACCGGGGTAGCCTTATACCTCCTGAAGTAATATATCATTGCAACGGCTGGTATAGTAAGCAGGTTCAGCAGGTGGACACAGACTGAAATACCTATAAGGTATGCGATCAGTATCAGCCACCTGTCAGCATATTTATTATCAGCTACATTTTCCCATTTCAGAATAGCCCAGAAAGTTATGGCTGTGAAAAAAGAGGAGGTAGCATAAACTTCCGCTTCAACTGCCGAAAACCAGAAAGTATCAGAAAAAGTATAAGCCAGGGCGCCAACCAAAGCAGCGCCCATTATCAGCAAAGTCTGGTTCTTACCAGGTTCGTCCTGGCCGGGAGCCATAAGTTTCTTTGCGAAATGGGAAATTGTCCAGAAGAGGAATAAAATGGTAAGGCCGCTCATAAGAGCTGAGAAGGAATTAATTAAAGTGGCTGCACCTATGTGCCCAAGATAACTTTCCGAGGGTGCTCCTAATGCAGTACCATTTCCTGCAAACAGCGAGAATATTCTTTGCATCATCATAAAAAATGGAGCGCCAGGCGAGTGCCCCACTTCGAGTTTATAAGCACAGGAGAGGAACTCGCCGCAATCCCAAAAGCTGACGGTGGGTTCCATGGTTAGTAAATAAACAATATACGCTAAAGCGCCTGTAATCCAACCAGTAAGGTTGTTGATTTTACGATAGTTCATGATTTTTTATTAGACAGCGACAAAAATAACAAAAGTTGTGAGTTTACCGTTTTTTTTCGTAGCCCGGGAGGTTAAAAATGGTTAATAAGGCAGCAAGTTTAATTGGTTAAAAAAATCAATAGGTGGTAGTGTTGGGTAAAATTTCGGGTTATCAGGTGACGGGTAGATAACTTAACAGGCTATTTATGACTTTCCAATTTTAAATTACAAGGTGCGGAATGATTAAATCCAAATTCATCAATATTTAATAGAACCAAGTCAGACTATAAGGTTATTCAGGCTTTTCAACTGGTCCGGATCAATGATCTGTGATAATTGGATATCAGGAATATTCTTTAATTCATTTGCGAGCAGGCAGGCATCTTCTTCAGGATTCGCTGTTTGAATAAGCCACAGGTAATCGAGCTGTTTAGTTTCGGGCAGAAGCGTTTCATTACCGTTCTTTAATTTGTAGAGCAGGTATTTGTGGCTGCTGTTTTGGAAAATATGCTGGTATATGGGGAAATAGTATTGGTTGTCTTTTTTTTGCATTGGTATGTTTTGGTCAGGATCGCGCCGGAAACTGATTTCAAAGTGCTTATTGAGGAGCCAGCAAAAATGATATCCGGGCAGAGCGGAAACTATCCCTATCAATGCTACGTCAGTGAAAAATTTTTCCTGCGCAGCACTCATATCTAAAAGTGTTTTTGTAATAGTCTTGGCCATAGAAGGAGAACAAGTTCAAAATTACTGAATAAAAAATTATAAAAGGAAACGGAAAATATTGAAATAATTACTAGCAAGATTAGCGGTAACAGTTGTATATTTCCATCAAATTCTATAATTATGCAACCCGGATTATACGTTTTAGGCATCATCTTCCTGTTGGTGATGATGAGTTTTGTTTCAGTACAGCAAGGTACAGTAGCTGTTACTACCGTTTTTGGAAAGTTCAGGCGCATAATGCGGCCCGGTCTGAATTTAAAAATACCATTGATCGAACGGATTTTCAGAAGGATTTCGTATCAGAACAGGTCAATGGATCTGAAGTTCCAGGCTATTACACTTGACCAGGCCAATGTGTATTTCACTTCAATGCTGCTCTATTCGGTTCTGAATCAGGATAGCAAAACTATTGAGAATGTAGCCTTTAAATTTATGGATGATAAGAATTTCATGCAGGCCCTGATCCGCTCAGTAGAAGGTGCAGTGCGGGCGTTTGTAGCTACTAAAAAACAATCCGAGATATTGCAATTGCGCACTGAGATCATATTACATGTAAAAGAGCAACTGGATATGCAACTGGAAGGGTGGGGGTATCACTTACTTGACCTGCAGATCAACGATATCACTTTCGATGAAGTGATCATCAAATCAATGGCGCAGGTAGTGGCTTCCAATAACCTGAAAGCTGCAGCCGAAAATGAGGGACAGGCTTTACTCATCACGAAAACCAAGGCTGCCGAAGCAGAAGGAAATGCAATAAAAATTTCAGCCGAAGCAGAAAGGCAGGCAGCGCAAATGCGCGGACAAGGTGTTGCCTTATTCCGGGAAGAAGTAGCCAAAGGAATGGCTACCGCAGCAAGAGAAATGGAAACAGCCAACCTGGATGCATCCTATATATTATTTTCGATGTGGACAGACGCAATAAAACATTTTGCTGAATATGGCAAAGGAAATACCATATTTCTCGATGGATCCAGTAATAACTACCAGCGAACCATGCAGCAATTAATGGCTACCTTACAGGGATTTGACGGGGAAAAAACACCTGGTCCAAATAAAAAATGAATCTTCTGAATAAAATAGCGCGCATTTTGGCGTTAACTAATTAATTTTGAATTTGGTTTTTAATTTTTTTGCGCATTAAATTTGCGCGCTCAAATAATTTTGCATGGTTGATGTTTTGCTGGGATTGCAGTGGGGGGATGAAGGCAAGGGTAAGATAGTTGATTACCTCGCCGGTAATTATGATATCATAGCCAGGTTCCAGGGAGGCCCTAATGCAGGGCATACCTTGTATGTTAATGGCAACAAAGTGGTATTGCGTACTATTCCATCAGGCGTATTTCACGTACATTGTCTTAACCTGATAGGAAATGGTGTTGTTATTGACCCCGTTTCCCTTATGGGAGAAATAGAGCAACTGGTGACATTAATACCGGATGTAAAAGACAGATTATTTATTTCGCACAGGGCCCACCTGATCCTGCCTACACACAGAGCTTTGGATGCAGCCTCTGAGGCAGCGAAAGGAGTTGATAAGATAGGTTCTACTTTAAAAGGTATTGGTCCGGCGTATATGGATAAAACCGGCAGAAATGGCCTTAGAACAGGTGATATACTAAGCAGGGACTTCAGGAGTAAATATGAGAAACTGGCACAAAAACACAGGCAAATGCTGAACCAGTATGCACAAATTGTGAATTGGGAAGAATGGGAGCAACCATTTTTTGAGGCTTGTGAATACTTAGCCTCACTAAAGATTGTGAATTCTGAATACTGGCTGGATGCACATCTGAATAATGGTAAGCGGGTGCTTGCCGAAGGCGCACAGGGCAGCATGCTGGATATTGATTATGGGACCTATCCTTTCGTAACTTCATCTAACACTACAGCTGCAGGTGTTTGCAGTGGTTTGGGTATTCCTCCGTCGAGAATAGGGGAGGTTTATGGGATTACCAAGGCATATTGTACAAGAGTAGGCAGTGGTCCGTTCCCAACTGAACTGGATGATGAGTTCGGGGAAGAGCTCAGAAAAGTCGGAAATGAATTTGGCGCTGTTACCGGGCGCTCGCGCAGGTGCGGTTGGATAGACCTTGTTGCGCTCAGGTATGCAGTGATGCTAAGCGGGGTAACCCGGCTGATAATTACCAAGGCAGATGTGCTTGATAATTTCAACCCGGTTAAAGCCGCGATTTCCTATATTGCAGATGGAGAGGAAACGAAAGAGTTGCCTTTCGATTTGTGTGATAAAGTCATAAAACCTGTTTATGAAACATTTGCAGGTTGGGGAAAACCAATAAGTACCTGCACTACTTATGAGGAAACACCACAGGTATTTAAAGATTATTGTCATTTTGTGGAGCAATATCTTGGCACAAAAATTGTATTTATTTCTAATGGTACAGGCAGGGATCAGCTGCTGACTATTTCTTAAAAAAAAAATTATGTTTTTTTAGTCAAAAAAAATTTGGCAATTTCACTAAACTATTAAAATTTTACGGCATTAAGAACCAGTGTTATGAAATCAAATACCGATAAAAAAGCCTCAAGCAAGAAAAGTGCACCAATAAGCGGGAAACCGGTGGCGAAGAAATCATCATCCAAATCGAAGAATGATGAACTTGATGACGATGATGATTTTGATGAAGAGCTTAATACACCTTCAAAGAAAACAGCATCTAAAAAGCCTGCATCGAAGAAAAAGGCCGCAGATGATGATGACGATGATGATGATTTGGATGAAATTCCAAAAAAGAAATCTGCATCCAAAAAATCTGTAGGTAAAAAATCAGTAGACGAAGAAGACGACGATGACCTTGAAGATGTAGCGGATGACTACGAAAAGGCAGACGAGGATGATTACGACATTGAAAAAGAATTTGAAGAATTCGATTTACCTAAATCAAAAACAAAGGCCGGTAAAAAGAAAACGGCAAAGGACGATGATTTTGATGTAGATGAAGAATTCAAAGACCTTGGATTTTTTAGCGAGGGTTCCGGTGGCGGGTTTGACGACGATGATGACGATTTCTAATCGCACCCGGTAGGCAATAGCTGTAGCCGGATGTAAACCTTGCTGCAATTGCAACGAAATAAAGCAACTTATCCGCTTGCTGCAACGCAGGTGAAAGAATTAAAAAACAGGATGCTGAATTGGGCCAGCCAGTTCAGCATCCTTATTTATTTGGATAGCAATGATTTTCAATCTCCTTCCAAAAAGTTTGAATGCCTGCTGGCGTGCGAAGCAGTAAACGGTTATGTCACAGGGGAGTATGATAGTTTTCCTGACCCGTTCATGAAATTGAACAAGGTATATAATGATACAAAGGACTGGATATTCGGGCACATCTCTTACGATCTGAAAAACAACCTGGAACCTAAATTAACCTCGGGCCATCCTGTGAAAACAGGTTTCCCGGTAATGCACTTCTTTACTCCGGCAACTGTATGTTATATCAATAATGGACAGACATACCTGACAATTGAAACCTTTGGTGACCCTGAATTAATTTACGGGCAGATAAAAAGTTTTCGTGAAGACAAGATTACCGGAAATATACCTGCCCTGAGTTTTAACAGTGTAATCAGTAAGCAACAGTACCTGGAAACGATTGAACAATTGCGGGCCCATATTGCTGATGGTGATTGTTATGAGATCAATTTCTGCAACGAAGGATTTTGTGAGCAGGCAGATATAGTGCCCATGCAGGTATTTAATGCGCTTAATACTTTATCTCCCGCTCCTTTTGCTGCTTATTACACGCTTTATGATAAGCATTTAATGTGTGCAAGCCCTGAGCGTTATTTACTCAAAACCGGTAATAAATTACTATCGCAACCAATGAAAGGAACTGCAAGGCGGGATGCTGATGCACATAAGGACCAGCAAATAATTGAAGACTTAAGAAGCAACCTCAAAGAACGTGCAGAAAATGTTATGATCACCGACCTGGTACGCAACGATCTTGCCCGATGCTGTGAACCGGGGAGCGTTGTAGTGAACGAACTTTTCGGTATTTATACCTTTCCGCAAGTGCATCAGATGGTTTCTTCGGTAAGCGGAACAATAAAGCCGGGAAAGCCTTTTACAGATGCCATCTGTTATTCATTTCCGATGGGAAGTATGACGGGTGCGCCAAAGTTTAAAGTAATGCAACTTATTGAAGAATATGAGCATTCGCGGAGGGAACTATTTTCCGGGTCGGTAGGATATGTCACTCCGGAAGGGGATTTTGATTTTAATGTGATCATCAGGAGTTTGTTCTACAATGCAACCAGCAAGTATTTGTGTTACCAAACGGGAGGTGCAATAACATATGATAGCATTGCTGAGCAGGAATGGGAGGAGACCAGGTTAAAAGCATGGGCGCTGGAAAGGATATTTTCGGGTGATGTGTGATGGAAACGTCAAAAACAAAGTTGCTAAGTTGAAGTTATCCGATCTTGTGTTTTTAGGTCCACAAAGATGTAGTCTGATAGACATTTCTCCGGCAGATGTTATTTTCTTTTGTAAATTTCATATCCGTCATTATTATTAAGTAGAAAATACCTGTTTTCTGATCCCGGAAGCAGTTTTTCCGACTCGTGTTTTACATAGTACTCTTCGTTTCCGTTGGCACATTTACTAACCTGGCATCCCTTCTTTCTACAGATATAACAGGAATAAAATTCAGATTCGGAAAATGCGACGGTACTGCCGGATGGGATGACGGCAAGCTGATCATTTTTAAATTTCCACATCTTATTGACGTCATATTCGTAAAGCGTTTCTTTCAGGTAAGTTTCATTTGTGTTAATAAAATGAAGGGTAAAAAGAATCAGAACCACAGGGAATAATACCCATTTTAATATTTTAGCTGGCCAGCCTTTTTTTATAACTCCTACCAGCCAGTGCACAACCAGCAGCACGCCAGCAAGAGACAAACTATAATGGCCAATCAGGTTGCGTTCAAAAGGCAGCCGTTTCATGGCAATTACAATGACGAAAAACATGAGCCATAAAGACAAATAGAATAATCCGAACAGGAAATAAACTTTGTTTCTTTTTGCAAGTAACAATATAAGAGGCAGGAAAAAGAATATGATATTCATGTTGTAAGCCTGCCAATGAATATCAGAGAATATATGGACGATATATGGTTGAAAACCTGTGGCCAGCCATATGGTAAATGACCATGAGGTTTTGATGTGTGACATGGGCATTACGTAGCTATTCCTGGTTATAGCTTCCAGGCCTGAAAAGCTCAGTACAGGGAGATAAAACAAAAAAGCCAGCAGACCTGCGGCCATCTGGTATTTCCAGAATACGATTTCTTTTTTTCTGTAAACCAACTGCCAAAGCAGTATGAATAACAATTGAGCGGCATTGAAGTAGAGAAAAGAGGGAAGGCAAAAATATCCGAATGCCGTACAGAAAATATTCAGGTAAAGCCACCGGTGATGCGCCTGGCGGATATAACAAAATAATGAAATGAACATACCCAACTCCATTAACAGGTATAATTCGTAACCCCTTGCCTGGAAACTAAAACCCCATACAAAGAATTGGTTGGTAAGTGTTATTGTCAGAAGCAGGGCTAGCCAGCGATTTTGCAACACCTGTTTCAGCCAAAAGAATAAGGATAGTGCAAATATTGCATAGGCAAATAAGGAAATTATGCGTCCTGTAATTACTTTGTCAATAGAAGGGTGGAAGAGTATGCCATTGATGAAGTTAAAGAAAACATGATTATTTGGCAGCATGTAGTAAGATATGCACTGGAAAGGATTTATTCCTGCAGCATTTTGTGCAGAAAATACTTCATCGAATGCGGGTGAGGCAAGTTTGTTTCCCCAAATCCATAATGCTGTAACAACACCAAGGCAGATTAAAATGGGGACAAGGTCTGCTATGTTATAAGTAAATGACAGGGTATTTTTAATTACAAGGTCTTTCGATTTTAGCCTTTTTAAAATGTACCATATACCTGCAACGGCAATTGCCAGTGCAATTAAGCAATACATATTGCCGTCCGACTTAATGCCGGGGGTAAAGAAGTCTGTGTCCCAAATCCTATAGTTATAAAAGCAATTATTCAGATGCATATACCATCGAACCAAATGGTCATGTCCAGATAACAGGTAAAAGGAGCAAAATGAAACTACAGTTGCAAAAAGCAGGAAGAAGCCAACAAAAAACAACCTTCGTGCAAACAGCCAACTGCGGGCAAGTGTAATGGTTTTTATCACAGGATTCCAAATAATACTTAAAGATAGGGGATAGGTTGATTAGTTGATTAGTTGATTAGTTGATTCGTTGACTGGTTGATACGTTGAATGGTTGATTCGTTGACTGGTTGATTCGTTGAGCGGTAGTCATTCGTTGTGGTTTACTATTGACAGGAAAGGTTTTGGAGATTAATAAGGAAATGAGTTGGTAGGTTGGGAAAGGAAACTTATTTTTGCACCCCGAAGAAGCATTTTAGCTTCAAAAAAGTGCGATGGTGTAACGGTAGCATCACAGACTCTGACTCTGTTTGTCTAGGTTCGAATCCTAGTCGCACTACTGATAGTAAATTGAAAGGCTTGACTGGCAACAGTTTCAAGCCTTTTTCATTTTCTGGTTTACACAGGGTTTACACTTTTATCATGGTCATCAATTTCTACTAATGACAAGTTACATCAATTTTCAGAATTGTATTAATCAAGGCGAAATTCAGAAGTCTGTTATAGTTTTGTATTTTTGTATCAATCAATAATATGGCATTATGGAATGGCTTGATTCCCAAAAGAAATTGTTTGTTGAGGCAGCTATTAAAGAAGGGTTTTCGTACCATGACTTCGAATTTACTGCTGTTAAAATAAAGGAAGTTAATACACCTGCGGGAATTCGATTCACACAAAACAAGGATTTTTTATTTTGCTACACATATAACACAACAAAAGGTATATACACGATCTATTATATACCAGCTCATCCTAAGAGAAAAGAATTAGCAGAATGTCGTACTTATGAAGAAATATTAGGTGTTTTTCAGAAATGGCTAAAGAACCTGAAGAATGAAATAAAAGCTAAAGATTACTTTGCCTCCCTTATTAATTCTGAAAAAAATGGTTTAGTAATTGAATCAAACCAAAATAAGAAATTTGACAAGAAGGAATTAGTGATGGTAACCAGTAAAGTTGAACTGATTAAGACTGAGATATCATCACTTCAGCTTTCCCAGAACAAACGCAAATCATCAATAGCAAGCTTGACCATGTGGTCAAATTAGGAAGTATTTTAGGCCGCTTTGACTGGCAATGTCAGTTATTCGGAACAATTGCCACTCTACTAATCATGCTGAGTCTTTCAAACGATTCTGCAAAACATGTTTGGAGTATCGTTAGGAATCATTTTATTGGAGTACTCTTAATACGGTAGCTATAGGAGTCTCAACAAGGTATTTCTTTTGGTAAGGAACTATTTCTTACCTGCCTTACCCATCTTTGTTACGAAGTCCTTACCAGCTTTAAACTTAGGCACCTTACGTGCTTTAATTTTAATAATCGCACCTGTTTGAGGATTACGACCATTACGGGCAGCACGGGCGGTAACAGAGAACGTTCCAAATCCCACGAGTGTTACCTTATCTCCTTTCTTAAGTGCACCAACAACGGCTTCTGTAAAAGAATCTACGGCTGCATTAGCCTGTACCTTGGTAATAGATGCATCTTTGGCAATCTTTTCAATTAATTCTGCTTTGTTCATTTTAGGAAGTTGATTTTGGGATTAAATAATTGTGTAGTATCAAATATACAATTCATGATTACAAAAATAAAGGCAACTATACCCATTTACACGTAACCCAATAATATGATTTTTTAAAGTCATATGAAGTGAATTTTTAGGACTTCTTATTTGGTGTGGATTCAGTTGCCCTTCCTGCCTTTTTGAGATTTGAGGCTTCTTTTCATATACCTGAGAATTATCCTCGTCCCATGCATCAGGTACTACTGAATAACCAACCGTCTTGTAAATGCGTTTACGGTTCTGAGTAATTCTAATCATAATAGGATGTGAGCCATCTTTATAAGTCTTGGTGCTGTATAATATTGCTTTAATTTTGGGTGCTTCCACTTTGTTTTAGCCTAGTGTAGTTTACACATAGTTTACACATTTGCTTAGTTCAAAGGTAAAGCACATTTTTAAGAAAACCAACTTAATTCAGTATAATCAATACTCTTGGATGACTGTAAAAGATTCTAATGGAATATGAAGGGTGCAAAAGTAGACCTAGTCGCACTACTGAAAATGAAAGCCTTGCCCAGCAAGGCTTCTATTTTTAACTTTTCAGGAACATCAAACTATGGCGCTTTATTCAATAGAATATTACTTTCGTACATGCGAATTGTTGGACTACCTAAGATAATATTTTGGCTATTACTTATTTCTTTTTCGGGAAATGTAAAGGCTCAAGACAATTCAGAAAATGAAAAAGTAGCACTTAGCTATCTGGGATATAATCCATTTAACAGACTTTCAGACTCTATCCTCGCAAATGATGTTGATAGCATGTTATTTAATTGTCTTGATTTATTTGGTGCAACAACAATGGGAGATATTGAGTGCTACTATAAGTTAACCGAAATAGTTGAGAAAAATATAAAAAAAGAATACATAAAGCTATATGCCAGGCTCGATAGCACTGACAAAAAACTTTTTAAAGCAACTGAAACCAGATGGAATAATTATTTTAAGGAAGAAAAGGCATTTCTTTACAGCGCGTTTTATATGTGGTCAAATTATAGCAAATATGAACATGGCAGAGAGCATTCCATAGCTCAGGCGGAGTGGCTTTATAAATTAGCAAGACAAAGGCTAATCGCTATTAGGGCTTTTAGCAATGAGATTTAGAATTATTTAACCATTTTTTCAACGGATAAACAGCATAAGCAAATTCTCTAAAGAGGTTCAGTATTTTGTCGGAAGGCTGTACTTACATATATATTCATACCTCGTAAATCAATGATTTATGAGGTTTTTTTTGGGGTACTCTTAGGGGTACAATTGACATGGTTTTATCTGGAATATTGATCGTCTGGACTGCATTGTTTGTTCCCCTCCGAAAAATCTATCTTTTATTTTATTAAAATAGCACATACAAATTGCTATTTCATTATTTTTAGGTGGTTATACTGCATAAGAGATAAGTTAGTGCATTTAAGATACGGGTTTCGCGAGCTTAAACACTCTATAATCTGGTCACTATCAAGGTAATAATTGCAACTTTGCGTGAAACTTTTTTTGCATTGATATATACCGTGTGAAGTATAATCTTTACTTAAATCACTTCTGTAGCTTTTATATGAAGCGGCTGCTCCTTTTAATAATCTTATTCCCCGTAATTTTATTAGCCCAAACACGGCGAAAGGATATTATTGACTCTAATAGAGAGGTTGCAGCAATTAATTTACAAAGTATACCTGCGTCAATGGGCAATAATCAGTGTGCCAGGGTAGCGGATATACGTATTATTGATAATGGTGAGTTTACTACCATAATTGTTTTTCGTCATATTATTACCGCATTAGATTCTGCTGGTAAAGTAAATGCAGAAGAAAGTCCCGTTAGCAAAGCGGATGTTATAACAGCCCTTCTTCCTCTTTCATTTGTTAAATTAAATACCGATAATGCTCCATTTAGTAAAGCGGAAATAGTAATATCCCTTCCACCCCTTCCCGATGTTCAAACGGATGTAATAGCAGCTTTTCTACCCTTTACATTTGTAAAATTAAATACAGAAAATACCCCGTTTAGTAAAGCAGAAATAGTAATAAGCCTTCCACCCCTTCCCGATGTTCAATCGGATGTATTAACAGCCTTTCTGCCCCTTACGTTTGTAAAATTAAATATAGAAAATACTCCATTTGGTAGAGCTGAAATAGTATTAACTCTTCCGCCCCTTCCCGATG
>CAIMDZ010000198.1 GCA_903839875.1 uncultured Bacteroidota bacterium | reverse complement strand
GAGAAAATGTGCTGTCCGACAAAATTGCTACTTTTGTTCATGTTGTATATTAATCTGTGGTAAGACAAATAAACAACAAAGGGGGCATATCGCCCCCTTTTTATACGACTAATTTCTCAATAATTTTCTCGGACAACAGTGGATGAAAAGGAATTAAAACGATTAAAGAAAGATACAATTAAGTTACAAAAAAAGGTTGCAAAGTCTCCTAAAGCCGCAAGAGAGTTTCTTATTGAATTAGGCGTATTTACGGCAAAAGGGAATTTAAAGAAACGTTTTAAGATCGCATAAAATTACCTTCGTGATAAGACCTCTCCCGGCCTCTCCAAAGGAGAGGTGAGGTCGAATGAGTTATGTATCCGCCAGAAAACAAATTCATTTTCAAAAAACCTGTTTAAGTGACTATTGTTTGCTCACCGCAATGAGATGACCTATATTCATCTATGAAATTCAACTTTTGCGACTGCCAATCCTAACTAAGAGCAACCCAAGAACTTATCAACCATTCAACTTCCCCACCTGCCAGGGCCAGAACAGGTTGCCTGTCAATAAACCGCGGGCCTGCCTCCGCTCTACAAAATGAAAGAGGAGCATAGCGGCAAATAAACCAAGCGGGATACCTATGCCCCTGGTCAGTATTCCGTACCATGCATTGCGATCGGTGGTGAAATGGGAGATAATATTATCGGTGAGATAAAAGACGGAAAAATGGATAAGGAACAACGAGTAGGAGCGTTCGCCCAGCCATATCATAATGGGCTTACTGAGGAACTTTTTGAATGACCCCTTGTTGAAAGCAAGTATAATAACACCTGCGTAAAACAGCCCGTAGCCTGAATGCATGAAGGAGAGATAAATCCAGGCGGGTTGCTTTACGCCCATTTGAATTACCTCGTATCCCGCGAAAGTTCCGGCAAGAAAAACCGGGGCATACCTGAACATCACAAGGGCTGCTATCAATAAACAAATGCCTGACACTGCAAAATATAATCCTTGCTTCAGACTAAAATCTTTGGCTGCCAGATAAACTCCAAGCAGAAAGCATAAAGGGTACTCAATAAACTTACCAAATGCGGGCACCTGGTAGGTGTAGGAGTAGAAATTATGGAAGAATTCGAAGTATTCGGTAAACAGGTTTTGCAATAAAAAAATAACAGCCAACGTAATAAGGATGCTTAACATTATGCGCCGGGAAGTGATCTTATCCTGAATGGGAAAGACAAAAATGATCAATGGTGCGGCCAGGTAAAACATTATTTCAATTTGCAAACTCCACCATGCAAGGTTGTAGTAACTGCCGTTGAAGCTGACAATGAATAATTCCCTGAAGGTTTCGGGCCAGGAGAATTGGGCGGTCAACCCGTTCACATTGTACCACGTTGGAAATGTATTATTGAGCCAGACCACCAATGCGCCAAAGAGCAGCGCAAAAAAGTAGGGCGGGTATATTCTTTTAGCCCGCCTGTAAAAGTAGTCGGCTGTTTTGAATTCTCTTTGTTTGCGAAGATAGGGCCGTAACAAGACTACCCCACTCAGGACAAAAAAAAGATCAACTCCGGATTGAGTAAAGTAGGTAAAGAAGTCAGTAAGTACCGGAACTTTCAAATGCGCCACTGCCTTAATGATCTGGGCAGTGAAGGCATGGTGTATCACGATCATTGAAGCAGCAATACCCCTTAACCCGTCTAAAAAATGAAATCTTTCTTTTTGTTCCGTAGCTACGCTCATTGATACTTATTATTATCCGCAAAGGGTTTGTATGCTTTTTTAGCAATGATTAAGCTAAAAATATATGTTCAAAAGTCATGGTTCGCAGTTCGACAAGCTCACTATTGCTCACCATGACAATTATCTATTTTACCCTTTACTTTATCGCTAACAAAATAAAGAAAATCAGCTTAACTTTTTATCAAACACTTCCAGCACCCGCTGCATATCATCTATACTGAGGTTGGAACCTGATGGAAGGCACAAACCATCTTCGAACAATTTTTCGGCTGTTCCGTCTCCATAAAAAGGACAACCTTCAAACACAGGCTGCATATGCATAGGCTTCCACAGCGGCCTCGTCTCAATGTTCTCCTCTTCGAATGCCAGTCTTAATTCCTCACGGGTTATGCCTGCATCGGCAGGATCAATGAGGATAGTGGTGAGCCATCGGTTGCTGAAATAACCTTCGGGTTCTTCTACAAACTGTATGCCTTTTTTACCGTGCAGGTGGGTGTGATACTGTTCAAAAATACTCCTTCGCTCGGTGATGCGCTTTGCCAGTACCTGCATTTGACCGCGGCCCACTCCGGCGCAGAGATTGCTCATGCGGTAGTTGTAGCCTATCTGGGAATGCTGGTAATGCGGCGCTTCGTCGCGTGCCTGGGTAGCGAGGAAACGGGCATCTTTCGCAACTGACGAATTATGGGATACCAGTGCACCGCCGCCCGATGTGGTGATTATTTTATTGCCGTTAAATGACAGAACACCTATATCTCCAAAGGTGCCGCACCTGCGCCCATGAATGGATGAACCAAGCGCCTCAGCGGCATCTTCTAAAACAGGTATGTTGTATTTCCTGGCTACCGAAGTGATTTCCTCCATTTTTGCCGGCATACCATATAGGTGCACCGGGATGATGGCTTTTGGTTTTTTCCCTTTTGCTACTCTATCTATAATAGCTGCTTCCAGTAATGCCGGGGATATATTCCAGGTGTCTTTTTCGCTGTCTACAAATACAGGTTTGGCTCCAATATAGGTTATCGGGTTTGCTGTTGCAGAGAAGGTCATACTCTGGCAAAGCACTTCATCACCTGCCTTTACACCCAGTAACACCAAACCCAGATGCAAGGCTGCAGTACCTGAACTTAATGCCGCTACATGGCAATCGTGGTCAAGAAATAATTCAAGGTCATGTTCAAAGCCATTTACATTCGGGCCTAACGGAGCTATCCAGTTTGTATCAAAAGCTTCTTTTACAAATTGCTCCTCACTTCCGCCCATATGTGGAGATGACAACCATATCTTAGATTTCATTTTGCCTGTTCTTTAGTCTTGATAATTCTTGCAGGGTTTCCAACAGCAGTTGTATAGTCAGGAATATCCTTTATAACTACGGTGCCTGCACCGATAGTACACCACTTACCTATTCTTATTCCCTGTATCACCGAGGCTCCCGAACCGATGTGGGTACCTTCTCCTACATACACGTCTCCGCTCAGGGTTGCATTTGGAGAAATATGGGCATAATCGCCGATGACACAGTCGTGATCTATAGAGCAACTGGTGTTAATAATACAATGCTTGCCTATCCGCACATCGGGATTGACAGTTACTCCTGCCATTACTACCGTACCCTCCCCTATTGTTGCTCTTTGAGAAATATATGCAGTAGCATGAACAGGAGTGCCAAATGTAACAGTGCCTGCTAATCGCTCTGCTATTTTTTTCCTGGTTGCATTAACACCTATACCGATAACCACTTTATCCGATATGGCGTCAGCAGGCTTCTTTACCGGGTATTCCCATAACGGGTCTTTATCCGCATCATCCCATATTTCTATTGCAGGCTCGTGAATACTTTCGAGTATATCCAGAATGACCTTACCATGGCCGCTTGCTCCGTACAGAATCATATGCAACAAAGGTACTTAGGAACGATGAGAAAACTTATTTTTCCGACCGGGCTAACATGTCATGGGTATCAAAAATATATCTATCCAGTAATGGGATAGATGGATCAAGGTTCTTTGCTTTTTCAAACTCAACCAAAGCCTCATTGTACATTTGTACTTCGAACAGGTAAATACCCATATTTCTATGCGCGTCGCCGTTCGAATCATCCAACAGAATAGCTTGCTCAATATCTTTCCGGCCTTCTTCCTTCATTCCTGTCTTTATTTTAGCATACCCCCGATTGGAGTAAGGATCTGAATATTCAGAGTCAAGCAGGATGGCCTTATCGAGGCAGGGGATGGCTTCATGGTATCTTTCCATCAGGTTCAGCGTATAGCCCAGGATATTGAAATTATATTTATTGTCGCCATAAACCTGCAGCAAGTGTTTGCAATACTTTACCGCTTCTTCATGCTTACCCAGAAAGGTTTTTAATAAAGCAAGTGTAACTCTGTCGTGCGCGTTCAGGTTACCGATACGGTTGATTTGTTTTTTCTGCAACTCATCGGCCCTGGCATAATTCCGCATTTCCATGTGAGCGGCAATTGCTGTGCGGTAAACGTCTGCATTCTTGTGGCCTTTATGAATTAATGGTTCCAGCAGCCTTGCGGTTTCGGGGTAATTTCTTTGTTGAAAATATATCATGGCTTCGTGGTAATCAGCGGGGAGTTTTTTATGATCCAATATCGCCTTTGCCTGGTAGCCGTCATTGTAAATTATGTCGCCCTTGCCGGTCATGATTCCAGCATATGCCGGTGAAATATTGTAGAGAAAACTTAGTCCTGATGCTATGGCGAAAATAAGCATCAATGGCTCCCAAAGTCCCGAGGGATGGGCGAAGAGGTATATGCTATACGTAATGAGGGCTAACAATAAAGATGCAAACGGGCCGGCCAGGATTCCTATCAGATGCCCACGGGTAGATAAACTGCTGCTGTAAGATTCGCATAAACCACCCTTCCATTTTAACGGATTCCTGATTATCCAAATTTCCAGCCTGCCACTTAATACTCTAAGGCTTTTCTCCCTGCTACCGTAGGTACCTAAAAAGACGCTTACAATATTCTTCGTCAGAAACAAATACGCAGTCGCATGGCCCATTTCATGGAAGAAGGTAATGAACCCGCGCATTAACACGAGGAAAATGAGGACGTCAATTACCTTTAATGCCACTGAGAAATACACACCCATACTCCGACTGAAATTAGGTGTAAAAATAAGAGAAAATTATGGGTTAAGGGTTTCCCAACTAAGATAAACAAATTACAAGAGGATGGTGGGACAGGAATAAAGATAGGCTTATATAATCCAGTAGTATTTAGCCAAATTTCAATAAATCACTTTTTTATTATCAGTTCTTCAGGAAACCCATGTTTTTCTAAAAAAGCTTTTGATTCTTTTGCTTTTTTCTGAAAATAAGGATCGTTACCGTAGGATTTTACGTCTTTACTTACCTTCCCTTTTGGTTGACTCTTTATTGTATTTTTCATAACCTGCATTATACTAAACAAAATTACAATTTTTTCCTCAATGCTAAAAATGCTTCATAGTTAACATTTTTCTCAAAAGGCTGCCATTTCCCATTTATAAAACCAAATACCTTTAGCAATGGTTCAATTTCAGTTAGGTTGGCTGTTATTCCCATTTGATAAAGTCTTGTTCTTGCAGGAGTACTCCCCCTGGCATAAACCATCATATCAGGAAAATGATTAGTAAACTCCAACACAGTTGCTGCTATTGTTGCCAATATTTTTTGTGTATCCTTATTGTCAGAAACTGAAAGGTCATTTATCTTACCTGTTTCGACAATTAAATCTCCGAAACCTAAATTAAAATAGGTTGTACCGCCTACATTCTGCGGCACAAAACTGACAAGTTTCTTGATCTTTCCTCTTGGCCCATCGCTCTCAAACTCATAGTCAAGCAGCATTTCATTTATAACATAATCATACTTTTCAATATCCATTTGTAAAAATTATTACGCTAAAATAATGATCATAGTAATGTTTGTTTATAATGTTTTAATTCCCCCTGAATTTCTCCATCGTCACAGAAGTCTCTGAGCTAATACCCTCTGACTGTGCTACATTCCTGAAAGTTCGCCACAATATCTTCAGGTCGAGCAGAAAAGTTACGTTATTTACATACCACACATCATACTCGAATTTTTGTTTCCAGCTTATGGCATTGCGGCCATTTATCTGCGCCCAGCCTGTGATGCCGGGGCGCACATCATGGCGGTGTTTTTGGGTTTCATTGTATAAGGGCAGGTATTCCTCCAGCAAAGGCCTCGGACCAATGATGCTCATGTCTCCCTTTAGCACATTAAGTAGTTGAGGTACTTCATCCACAGAAGTTTTCCTTACCCATCTGCCGATAGGTGTCAACCGTTCGGCATCCGGGAGCAATTGTCCGTTTTTGTCTTTCCGCTCATTCATGGTTTTGTACTTGATCACTTTAAATAACCGTTCATTTTTACCTGGCCTTCGTTGCAGGAAAAATGGTTGCCCGCCGTTAGCAATGGCCAGCAATAGAGTGACAACAATAAACAAAGGAGATAATACTACGAACATTATTAATGCAACTACAAAATCAAGCAGGGGCTTAATGACAGTAACGTATATGAACGAGGAGCGTGGCATTAACGGTTAAAGATAATTATTAGAAAGGCATTTAGAAAATAATGGCATAATTTTGTAGTGAATTGTGTGTTATGAAACGACCATGCTAAAGTTGTCCCGATAGCTATCGGGAAGCACACAGACCAATGGAAATCCTCTGTTTGCAAACTTTCACAAGTTCATGGGAGTTCTCCCGATAGCTATCGGGAGCAATTAAAAAGACAATTATTTTCGGATGAAAAACAAAACCCTGGTGCTTGGCGCCTCTGAAAACCCCGACAGATATAGCAATATGGCCATTCTTAAGCTGCTTGGTAAGGGCAAAGAAGTGGTGGCAATAGGTAAGAGAGCCGGAAAGGTGAAAAACGTAGCGATAGAAACCCAACACGTAAATAGGGATGATATAGATACAGTAACTCTTTACCTGAACCCGCTCCACCAGGAACCCTATTATGATTATATACTATCTCTGAAACCAAGACGCATAATATTCAATCCGGGGGCAGAAAATGAAGACCTGGAACGCCTTGCAATACAGGCAGGAATTAATACCATTGAGGCATGTACACTGGTGATGCTGAGCACAGGGCAATATTAACTTTCCCCAAATTATAAAGTCTTTAACATATCTGCGTTTACATATAACGGGGAAATACTGTACTTTTAAGACAGTAAGGAACGTTGGCAAAATAATTCCTATGATATGGCGCAATTATTTTTCTTTTTTTCAAGGCGGGAAAACCGAGAATAGCAGCCCTATTTAAGGCTTTT
The DNA here is from genome assembly GCA_903839875.1 of uncultured Bacteroidota bacterium. Classification (GTDB taxonomy): domain Bacteria; phylum Bacteroidota; class Bacteroidia; order Chitinophagales; family Chitinophagaceae; genus Nemorincola. The sequence goes on along the minus strand of CAIMDZ010000198.1, from coordinate 39,706 downwards.
TCCAACGCAGAAAAAATGGAAAAGAACAAGTCAGATTGCAGGAATTATTTTGTCACCGTTCCTAAAACACACTATATGCGCATTTTTACCACCGCCATCCTTGGTTTAACATTTTTTTTATTTTCACCATCCCCCGGAAATTGTGCGTGTACCACCACAGATTATATTGATCATACAACACCTCAAACCGGTGTAGGTGGCATAGAAGGGAAATTAATGGGCAACATGGAGGCTGTAGCCGGCGCTGATCTGGTGCTGATGCAAAAGGATAAAATAATAGCCAGGACTACAACCGATGAGGAAGGCCACTACTATTTTTATTATCTGAATCCCGGTCATTACGATATCAAGGCTACAAAGACGGGCTACAGAACCAGTATAATTATTCATATTCCGGTTACCCAGGACGAGACAACACCCAACAGTTTTTACATTCCAAAATATAATGACCGTAAGATGCCCTCTAGCCCTATAATAGATGATTATGAATACAACAGAAGAAAATATATGAGGCTGAGATAATAATTTGTGTGAAACCCAAGTTTTTAACAAAGAATTACGTCTATATAAGTAGAAAGCATTGTTAAACATTTAAACCAGAACTTATGCACACATACACTACAGTATCCGGCGTTCGAATTGCCTTTGTGGCGATTTTGGTTTTTCTCTCTTCATTTGTTTCTCCGCAGGGAGCGATTACAGGGCATGTGCTTGATGATAAAAATGAGCCATTGAATAATGCGACCATCAAGGTGTACGTTGACGGAGTCTTACAGGGATGTGACGAGACAGACTGCGATGGCAATTACGAAGTTAAGCCGCTTGCGGCGGGTAATTACGACATGGTGGTTGTTTACCCCGGTTATGATTCTATAATGGCAAGGTCGGTAGTTGTTGTTTCCGGTAATGCCACAACCCTGAACTTTCAGATGCTGAAACTGAAACACCATAGCCTGCCTCAAACACTGCAAAACATAAAAGGAAAACCTATTGCAAAAATAATTCAGGGCGAAATCAATGGACGTATTCTTGATGAGAAAAAAGAGCCCTTTATCAATGCTGCCATACAGGTGATTCAGAACGGAACCTTAAAGGGCGGTAACGTAAGCGACTATGATGGGTATTATGCCATTAAACCACTTGATCCAGGGGATTATGACATGCATATCCTGGCTATGAGTTATGACTCCATGAATGCAAAATCGGTTGTTGTGGCTTCAGGCGCAACCACAACTATTAACTTTCAAATGAAAAGAAGCCCATTTCGTCTGCAAGAATACAGGCCTGTATGCGGAGGTGGGTTATCAGGTGGATTAGTTCGCATATCTCACAGCGTAAGTACCGCACAGGATAAGATTGACTTAATACCGGTTGTAATGCACAAAAGTACTGTCAGGGACCATAAACAAACTCCAATCCCCCAAGAGTATGTACAATTCCGATCGGAGTGTAACCTACATGTATTCGATATGGATGCTCCTACCAAAAGAACTTATTCACGGGAAGAAATAAGCCACATGCCTTTGTAAAAAGATGGAAGTAAATAAAACCATATTAACCTCTGTGATTAAAACTATTGCTGGATTATTTCTGACGATTTTCTTTCAAATTAGTACGCTTCGTGCACAAAGTATTAGCGGAAGGGTTCTGAACGACAGAAAAGAGCCCATGATCAGTGCATCTGTAATGGTATTGAGGAACGATTCCCTCAAGGGCGGTACAGTCACTGATTATGATGGGAATTATGTTATCAAACCTATAGAGCAAGGTATTTACCATATTCAAGTTGTGTCGATGGGCTTCGATTCCGTTTTACAGACTGGTGTACGGGTTTCGGTAAACGAGACCAAATTAAACTTTAACATGAAACCCCATATAATAAAATGCTTCTTCGACCAGACTATTATAACCCATTGCCCAAAGCCGATCTTTGATATGGACTACCCCTCCAAAACCACCTACACTCGTGAAGACATAAACCACAGACGTTGAAACAATAACAATTCAACCTATCAACCAATCAACCATTCCCCAGCCACAACGCACCACCGACACTATCTCTCTTTGCCCCGGTCACACTGCTTAGTACATTTACTTCTTCACGCCACCTGAGCGTACCAATGAGCGCCATTACAAGGGCTTCTTTGTATTTCACTACGTTGGCGTCCGGAACCACAACTTTTACTTTTAAAGGCGCCAACTCCTGCTCCAGCAGCATGATCAGAAAGCTATTGAACGCACCACCGCCGGTTGCCAGTAATGTAGCCTCTGCTTTTCCATGCGGATGTTGACGCACCGCATTAGCAACCTGTTCGGCAATATGCCGGGTAACCGTATTCAACAAGTCGTATGTAGTGTGGCTGGTCATCAATAATTTCGGGAATACAATATCGCGCGCTTCTTCATTACTTAATGATTTGGGAGAGGGCAAATGGTAGTAACCAGAGTCATTCAATTCATCCAGCACATCAGCCAACAGATAGCCAGAAGCAGCCATGTCGCCATTTTCATCCATTGTTTTGCCCTCCCGATGGGCAAGCCCGTTCAATATCTGGTTAGCGGGGCATATGTCATAGGCTAATAAAGAGCCCTGGTGCGGAACAGTAATGTTGGCAATACCACCTATGTTCAACAGGAAATCATATTCGCCGAACAGGAGTTTATCGCCTATAGGCACTATTGGAGCGCCCTGCCCTCCCAGCGCCACATCCATCGCCCGCAAATCGCTGATCACGGGCAAGCCCGTAACAGCAGCTATTGATGCCCCATCTCCTATCTGGCAGGTTATGGCGTTATGCGGCTCATGAAAAACTGTATGACCGTGTGATGCAATGAAATGTACCTTATGTTTTAATTCATGAGCCGCAATAAAATCATTGATCCTTTCTCCCAGGTATTTTCCATAACGGGTATTAAGCCGCAGAAAATCACTCACATTTATTCCAGTGGCATGCTGCAGATCGCTGAGCATTTTATCATTGTAGGGGATACAATCCGCATTTAAAATTTCATAGTTCCACTTCCCCCTTACCTCTTCCAACTGAACGCAGGCAATATCCAGACCATCCAATGAACTACCTGACATCAGGCCTATAACCTTATAAATCATTGTGTAAAAGTAGGAATTTGTTTTTGGGAATTAGTTTGTTGCGGGATTAGGAATTTGTTTAGCAGTTATATAGTTCACAAGGCAATGTCATTGAATTAAGCGAAATTGTTAGTACCCACACCACATTCAACCACCTTCGGGGTTCGTCCATATTTTTGGTTTACCGTGGGTTGCACCCATGGCTATTCACATTTAAGTCCTCCGGACTATCTAAAGTTAATGACATTGCCCTGTCAAGTATAATTTGGTAGGGAATGATGACGAAAAATCAATTCAACAAATGCTTTGGCATAACCAACTCCATTCCCCTGGCAATTGCCTTTTCGTTTTCAGGGATTGTGTTATGATGACGCAACGGCAATGATTTCTCCAATCCTTTGTGCATATATTCCGGTTCTATCAGGGGTTTCAATTTTAAAAATGCACCCAGAACCAGCATATTGAACACTTTTTTTAACCCTAACCTGGCAGCTTCGTCAGCGGCGTCAATGGTATAAATATTGATATCGGTTCTTTCCGGATGACGCACAATCCCATTAGGATCATAAATTAAAACACCGCCAGGCTTAACTGTCCCCTCAAATTTATCCATTGATTGCTGATTCAAAATGATAGCAGTATCAAACTTGTTTAAAATAGGGGAACTAATACGTTCATCACTGATAATTACTGTAACATTAGCTGTTCCACCGCGCATTTCAGGGCCATATGATGGAAACCAGCTTACTTCTTTATCCTGCATCATTCCTGAATAGGCAAGAATTTTCCCCATTGACAAAACACCTTGTCCACCAAATCCGGCTATGATTATTTCTTCGGTCATAATTTAATTTTTATTTTTCAATTCAATGTTGTTGAATTTATTTTTTATACTGATCAGATTTGTTTCGGAACTTTAATGTCACCGAGCGGATACATAGGGAACATGTTTTCTTCCATCCATTTATTGGATTCCAATGGCGTCATTTTCCAGCCCGAATTGCAGTTGGAAACTATTTCAACAAAGCATAATCCTTTGTTCAGTTTCTGATATTGAATTGCCTTTTCAATTGCTTTTTTACACTTACGCACATTTGCCGGAGTATGTACAGACTGACGGGTGACATAGTATGTGCCGGGGAGCATGGCTATCAATTCAGTAATCTTCAACGGATAACCCATGGTTTCAGTATCTCTCCCGTAAGGTGAGGTGGCTGTTTTCATACCGGGTAATGTTGTTGGCGCCATTTGGCCTCCTGTCATTCCATATATTCCGTTATTCACAAAAAATATGGTGATATTCTCTCCACGGTTGCAGGCATGTATTGTTTCTCCTGTACCTATTGCAGCAAGGTCACCATCTCCCTGGTAGGTGAATACGAATTTATTGGGGTAAAGCCTTTTAATACCTGTGGCAACTGCGGGCGCCCTGCCATGGGCAGCCTGCTGCATGTCAATATCCATAAAATCATAAGCAAGTACCGAACAACCCACCGGGGCAACGCCAATAGTATCTGCCTGCAGATTCATTTCTTCAATAGTTTCCATTATCAGACGGTGTGCAGTACCATGTCCGCAACCGGGGCAGTAGGAAAGCGCAGCGTCTGTCAGCAAACAGGTCCTGGAGTAAACCTCATTTTCCGGTACACATATCTCTTCCCTAGTAAGTAGCTGGCTCATATTTTTTCTCTTTTTTAGAAATTATAAAATTTTGTTCAAGTACATTCAATACCTCATCCGGTGCAGGTATAATTCCACCCAGGCGGCCATAATGCTCTACAGGCACGGCGCCATTTACCGCCAGCCGCACATCTTCCACCATTTGCCCGGCGCTCATTTCAATTGCCTGCATGCCTTTTACCTGCTTTGCAAGTTTCGCTAACTCAATTGAAGGGAAAGGGAAAAGAGTGATCGGGCGCAGCAATCCAACTTTGATTCCCTTCGCTCTTCCCAACATTACCGCTTTCTGGCAAACACGGGCACTCGATCCGTAGGCAACAAATAAGTATTCGGCATCATCACACATGATGCGTTCGAAACGAACCTCAGTCTCCTGGATATGCTTGAATTTCTTCTGGAGGTTAATATTTATGATCTCCTGTTTCACAGGATTCAGATCCAGTGAAGTAATAATATTGCGTTCCCTGTCTGGTGTCTTTCCGGTTGTGGCCCATGGGTATTTTTTTACAATTTCCGCATCCGTCAAACGAGGTATCTCTTCATCCAGTTCTACCTTTTCCATCATCTGCCCGATAGCGCCATCTGATAATACCATCACCTGAATGCGGTGTTTGAACGCAAGGTCAAATCCCAGCTTAGCAAAATCATACATTTCCTGTACCGATGCCGGAGCCAGAACGATCATTTTATAATCTCCGTGTCCGCCGCCTTTTACTGCCTGGAAATAATCGGATTGAGAAGGCTGAATAGTTCCTAATCCCGGACCACCTCTTACAACGTTCAGCAGCAGGCATGGCAGTTCTGTTCCGGCCATAAATGAAATACCTTCCTGCATCAGGCTGATGCCCGGACTTGAAGAAGAAGTCATTACTCTTTTACCAGCCGCTGCACCACCATATACCATGTGAATAGATGCGATTTCACTTTCGGCCTGTAGTACAATCATACCGGTCCTTTGCTTAGTATTGGCCGCCGATAAATATTCCAGCACTTCTGATTGCGGGGTAATAGGGTAACCAAAATACCCGTCACATCCGGCACGAATAACACCTTCTGCTATAGCTTCGTTGCCCTTCATTAATCTGATATCCTTCATTTTTTTATTTTTTATGCTAATTCTAATTTTACCCGGTAAACTGTTATAGCCCCATCAGGACAAACCAATGCGCAATTGGTGCAACCATTGCAATCTTCATTTGTACTTGATGCATAGTGGTATCCTTTGCTATTTAAATTCGCTGACATTGCAATTGTTTTTTCTTTGCAAACAGGAACGCAAAGTTCACAGCCTTTGCATCGTTCGGTATTTACGACTATCTCACCTTTTACTTTTGCCATATGCTGTATATTTAGTTATTGTGTATGTACATTTATTTTAAAATTCCCTACCGCTACCAGAAATTTCCCTTATGCGAATATTTTCAGAACGATATTCCATATTTTAGACAAAATTATCTTTATCATAGCTTTAAAAATATGATTACGGTCATAGCGATATGAAAAAGTATTTCAATAATGTTTTGGTAAAGCTATTCCTCACATGACTAAAATCATTTATTACAATGCAAAGATTTTTTAGGTTTGTCTATTATGATACCGGAAGTAAAAGATACACTTAAAGTATGCCCCCTTTGCAAGGCAACTTTCGTATGCAAACCAGAAGAATGCTGGTGCAGCAATCTGCCAAAGAAATTACCAATGCTCGAAAATGGTGATTGTTATTGCGCTGATTGCCTGAAGGAGATAGCTGATAAAAATATGGGGACGCCGATGTGAGTGAGGAACTACTGTTTGTTATTGAATAGATTACGGATTATAGCTCCAAAGTATCAATTAAAACAGCCTGAATTTTCAGAAAATCTTTTTTGTCAATACTCTCTTGTTTGCTGATTATTCTATCAAAAGAAATTGCCCTGATCTGGTGGCACAAAACAAAGGAATCTTTCGATAATCCTCCTGAGCCCTTAAGTAACTTTACTATGGTATAATGGTTGTACTTAGGCACCTGGGTAGTACATGATGCAATTATTGCAAGATGTAATTGCAGAAATGATTTAATAATTATGCATGGGCGTTGGAAACCTTGTTCATGGCCCTTTACCTCCTTAGGTGGTTCGCCCAAGTCAACGTTTACGATATCGCCTTTTTGGAAATTATGCACCCCTATACTTAAAATATTTTACCTAATTCAAAAAGCCCCAAATCGGCTAAATATTTTTGCTCTTTCAGGTCTTTTTTGTCAACCACCCCGAAATAGGTATGTGGGGTTGAGCGTGTCTGAAGTAACCCAATTTCAGTAGAGATCGCAATATATTCCTGTGCGGCATTTGCAACCAGGAATGCCATCTCATTAATTAACCTATCTGAAATTTTTATGTTTTCCTCATGAATAATTGTAGTTGCGACAATGATGAATTCAATATATAGGGAAGAATTTACCCAATCAGCCAACTTTTGTACTGCATATTCATCAGGAATACTAAAGGCAAGCGTACCTAAAAACTGATCATAGGTGACTACAGGTGCATTTGAGAAATGCTCTGTAATATGTTCATTAGTGACATCTCCTGTGGAATAAAGCGCCTTAACTACCCTCCCATTACATCGTAGCGCAAACAAGATGTTATCTGCTAATATTGCAAGTTTCGGATTGTTTTTAAGTTCTTCAATCTGAGGATACGCTTCATCAATCATCTCCAGCAGATCAATGTTCGATTTCTCGCACAGCCATTTAAGCGCCTTAATACGAAAATTAAAAATTTGAGGTATTAATTTGTCTAAATGAGGTTTAATTGATTCTCCGCTTGTTAATACCGTCTTTACTTCATTTAAAAATTTAGTTGTTTCCTTTTTAATAGGCGTTTCCAACAGAGGTAAGTAGTTCCTCATTTGCAAACAAATGACATCATAGTTTTTAGCTGTAGATAGCATTTAGCAAAGATAAGCATAAAAATAGTTATAGGAAATACATTTGTTGAGTGTAGAACAAACTGAACTTTTTGAGTTGATTTTATTGGTAAGCACCCTAAACAAAATCCTGCCACTCCCGCTCCATCCATTCTTTCATCTTCATATCCGTAAAGTCTATTTTTATTGGTACCACCGATGCATACCCTGCCTTTAACGCATCAACATCGGTACCGGAATGCTGATCCATGTTTACAAATTTACCCACCATCCAGTAATAATCTTTACCCCTTGGATCAACACGGTGGTCAAACTCTTCAGCCCATTTCGCGTAGGCCTGCCGGCATATTTTCAGGCCTTTAAAATCAGTCAGAGTAGTTATTGGAATATTCACATTCAGCAAAATATGTTCTGGCATGGGTTTTGCAAGCATTCTGCGGGTGAGTGTGTGCGCAACCTGCTTTGCCACTGTAAAATCAGCATCAAATTTATAATCGAGCAGAGACAACCCGATAGACGGAACACCTTCTATGGCTGCTTCCATGGCAGCGCTCATGGTGCCTGAATAAATAATATTAATGGAATGATTGGCGCCGTGATTAATGCCGCTGAGGCAAATGTCTGGTTTACGGTGCAGTATTTTATCACGTGCCAGTTTTACACAATCGGCAGGGGTACCACTGCACTCCCACGATGCAATCCCTTCAAATACTTCAACTTTATTCAATCTTAGCGGAGTGCCGATTGTTATTGCATGGCCCATACCCGATTGCGGGCTGTCCGGAGCAACTACAATCACCTCACCAAGGTCTTTTACTGATTCAACTAATGAACGGATACCGGGAGCATTGATACCATCATCGTTGGTGATGAGTATCACCGGTTTTTGCTTTTGCATGGGCAAATTTACTATTAGATTCAGCTAATTATTTCTTGCTTCGGCGATTTTAACAGCAAGTAACAGTTTCATTTTCGCCGAACTGCTGGATTTGACACTATCTATAGCTGCAAAAACTTCTTTCAGGTCATAATCATCTGTCAAAGGACTCTGAACTTCCTGGTACAAATATTTATTATTTAGCCCAGGGTATGTTTCCAGTATTTCGATCACTTCAGCCGGACGATTTCGCAACAGATCAAACAGTATTTCATTTGCTTCTTCTGAATACTCTACATTGTTCCGGCAAACTTCTAAACCCCAGCTCCTGATAAAACAATACATATCCTCTTCCGGAACCTTTCCTGCATCATGGATTAGTTTGTATATTTTGATGTCACTGCAAGGCAAACAATAAAAATGAGCTTTTTTGGCAGTTTGAGCTGCGCAGGTGAGATTTATTAGCAACAAAGCCGGGAAAATAATTGCCTTCATAAAACAAATAATAAAACCCCAAACTAATGCCAATCGCAAGTTCTCAACGTAGAGCATTTCAGATGCTGAACAGGACTAAAGAGTCTATCGGCGATCTGTTTCCACGGTTAACGCCAAAGTCCTCCTAACATTATCAGTTCACCCTTGGCAAAAAAGGCATTGCCATAAGGGCTTTACCATTCATTTTGCGCAAGTCCTGTATCTTAAATACCCAGTCAAACTCTTCGCCCATCTCTTCTTTAATCGCTGACTTCACAGCTATTTTTGCATCCGCTTTTGAACCAAATTTTTTCAGCAGCATATTCAATTTATCAGCAGGCTCAGGATAAGTAACTACTTTATAATCTTTAAGATTTGCCATAGTTGCCGCGCATGCAATAGCCTTGTCCAGTCCGCCCAGGTGATCCACCAGACCTATTTTACTTGCATCGCTGCCGGTCCATACCCTGCCCTGGGCTATGGAATCCACATCTGCAGCGGACAGACGCCTGCCAACCGCAACATGATTTTTGAAGAGGGAATAAACGGTATCTACGGCATTTTGTATACGCTGGCCTTCAGCAGGCGTCAATGGCCGTGACGATGTCGGCACATCCGCATAAGGAGCGTTTTTCACTTCATCAAAGGTAACCCCCATTTTATTTTTCATCAGTTTGTCCATACTGAACAATACGCTGAATACGCCTATACTTCCTGTAAGGGTATTGGGCATAGCAAAAATGCTGTCAGCCAGGCTGGCTATATAATACCCACCTGACGCCGCGTAATCTCCCATAGAAACTATGAGGTGTTTTTTCTGTTTCAGCAGGGTGAGTTCACGCAATATTACTTCTGATGCCAGTGCACTGCCTCCCGGCGAATTAACACGTAAAACAACTACCTTAATTTTGTCATCTTTTGCCACTTTCCTTATTTCCTCACAAAAGGTTTTTGATGCTATCTGATGCTCGTCGGATTCTTCTCCATCTACAATATTCCCTTCTGCAAAAAGGACTGCAATCCTGTTGTCTGAAATTTTTGTATCCCGTTTATTGGATGCAGCATAATCACTTATTGAAACATACTTTATTTCGGCAGAGCCTGCAAGACCTGTTTTGTTACGGATCCTTTGCTCAACCTGATCCCAGTAAAGCAAACCCGCAACCAGCTTGTTTTTCAATGCATCGGCGGGGAACTGTACCACTCCTTTCACAGCCAGATCATTGATTGCTTCCTTATCGGCATGTGCATAATTAGCCGAACCTTCCAGGAACTGGTCCCAGATACTCTTTTGGAACGCAACAATCTGCTGCCTGTTGGGTTCACTTATTTTATATGCCCTGAATGGTTCAGTGGCGCTTTTGAATTTGCCTGCATAATAAATTTCAGGTTGTAACTCCAGTTTTTCAAGCGTCCCTTTAAAATAAGCAAGCACTGTTGCAAATCCTTTCAGCTCCAGGTTGCCTGCAGGGTTCAGGTAAATACTGTCTGCAGCGCTGGCAGCGAAGTATGCTCCCTGTGTAATATCCTCGCCATATGCGTAAATAAATTTACCGGACGTTTTAAAATCCTCCAGTGCAGCCCTTAATTGCTGCATGGTAGCCCAACCGTTTGGCGAAGGGCATAGCTTCAGCAATATGCCTTTAATATTTGCATCTGTTTTGGCATGGCCAATTGATTTTATAACGTCATAAAGGCCGGCCTCATATTCACTGCCATTACTTAATACTGCCAATGAATTTACCTGGCCTTGCTCATGCAAACGTTTCGCGAAATCTATGACGATAATATTGCCGGTAGTTTTCTTGCCATCCTTTTCAGAAAGTGAGCTGGATAAACCATTTACCATACCAACGATAGCAGCTATGAAAATACCAATACTTATAACACTGGCAATTATCATTGCCAATAGCGATGCGAAAAACATCTTAAAAAACTCTTTCATAATTTGTGATTAAGTTGCAAATATACAACCGAAGTAATGAACAGAAAGGGGGATATTATCATAATTAATTACTAATCTTCCATTTAGGGGACCAGGAAAAATCAGTATCGCCGGCAGGGAGAAGGGCAGGACGCCGGAAGATTTAAGGAATCTTTTCCCAATATTTACGTAAATAGCAATTACCGCAGCCCATAGTACAATGTCATTTAATTAAGCAATAATTGTGTTACCAAGACACGGGAAACCCCTTCGGGGTTTATGTTAAATTCAATGTTTTCCGTGGGTTTCACCCACGGCTATTCACGGAAAAGCCCATCGGGCTTGCTTAACTAATGACAATGGCCGGAAGCATACGGTAATGGCGGAATTATTTATCTACCAGATATACTGTTTCTTATTCAGCAACATGGCTTCACCTGCTATTGTCTGGTCACCGGTTGCTACATCATAGACAGCACACTCATATAGTATGCGGTTTTTCTCCTTGAAAATCTCTTTCACTTTTACCACAGCTTCATACTCAGTATTCACAAACATGGGTTTAAGCCATTTAATATTTTGTGTCAGATACACATGACCATCGGCATACCATAATGCACCGAATATTTTCGTGAATACACTGGCACCTAAAAAGCCGTGTATGATGTTGCGACCAAACATGCTGGCCTTGCCTGCCGCAGGGTCTATGTGCAGGGGATTCACATCGCCGCTTACGCGCGCATAGGTATCCACATCTTCTTGTGTGTAATTGAATTTATGACGGAACTCATCACCGATTTGTAACATAGTTTTGTTTTTTGGGCTGCGAAAGTAATGGATTTTTTTTTACGACGAACTGATGAGAAATTTTGAATAAGAAAATGGGTGGCACAATACTGTCTAAATCCTTTACTGTAAAGGGTTTAGGCCAATTCAATGCCATTAATTAATTGTTATTTCCGCTAATAATAGCCGATTTTACATTTGTTTAACTAAAACTTGAGTAGTTTTGCAGCGCCTTTGCAAAAGGTGTGGACAGATCGGCGCATTATCAGGTGAATTTCTTTTGCTAAAATAGGTAAAATTTCTTTTTGAACAACTTTTTTAAGCATATTTTTTAAACTAATAAAAACAAGATTATGGCCACAAACAGTAATTTAGTCGAAAACATCCTGGATACCCAGAAAAAGGTATTGGATAATGTAGTTGAAAGTACAAAGAAATTCACTGCAGGTAATAACCCACTCACTGAAACAATTGAGAAAGGTAACGAATGGTATAAGAACTGGCTCGATACCCAGAAAAACTTCTTTACCAAAGCAACCGGCGCTGCAACTTCCACAGAAAACGGAAAAACCAAAACCGATGGCGCTAAGGCAAAAGAGACCACTGCAGCCGGTAACGAATTCCTTGAAAACTGGCTGAATACACAGGCAACATGGGCTAAACAGATATGGGAAATGAGCCAGGAATCTGCTAAGAAATTTGGTGCCGGCGCTCACACAAACCCTTTTACAAATATCTCAGGCGCTAACAATAATCCGTTCGCAGCATGGATGGGAGCAAACAATAACCCGTTCGCGGCATGGACAGGCGCAGCTAATCCTTTCGCAAACTGGCAAAACAGCCTGAACAATTTTTCCAATCCTTTTACTGATATGATGAACCAGATGAATGCAAACAACTGGATGAACCAGATGCAGCAGATGAATCCGCTAAACAACGATGCTTTCAAAAAATCTACCGAGAGCATGACCGATATGTTCACTAATTACTACAAAACACTGACCAGCACTTTCACTGATTTTCAGAAAAATTTTGAGAACGGAACTGCCCAGGATGCCTATAAGAATATGATCAACTCTGCAGAAGGTTTCACAAAGTTTGCTGAAATGTGGATGCCGATGATAAAATCCATGCAGGACAAGACTTTCAGCATGGATGAATACAAGAAACTGATGAACCCTGAAACTTATAAAGAGTTCATGGACAAGTTCTTCGGTTTTATGCCGGAAAGCGGCCGTGAATATATGAATAAGATGAGCGGCATGATGACTGAAGGCATGAAGAAAATGACCGACAGCGGAATGAGTGGCTACCACCAGATGCGCGACATGATGAGCAAATTTGGTAATACGCAAAATCCGCTCAATAATATTTATAATGAATACACCAAATGGCAGAACCAGGTAAATGAAGCTGTTGCTCCTTTCACTAAACTGATGCCTCCAAACCAGTATACTAAAACAATGCAGGACTGGAACGACATCAGCAACAAGATCATGGAGTATAATATGAAGAATGCAGAACTGCAGTTCATGGTATACAACCAGGGTGCTAAAGTAATGGACAAGCTTGCTGAGCATACTGCCCATAAAATGAAAGAAGGCAAAGAAGTAACCAGCATCATTGACCTGTACCAGGATTGGATGAACATCAGCGATAAAGTATTCGTTTCTTTGTTTGAAAGCACTGAATACAGCAAACTGATGGCTGAAGTAAGCGCTTTACAAAATAAGATCCGTAAAGACACCGATACCCAAACAGAAAAGATGCTTAAAGACATCCCTGTTGCTACCCGCAGCGAACTGGATGAGGTTTATAAAACCATTTACGAACTGAAAAAGAAAGTTCACCAGCTGGAAAAAATGCTGGATATAGATGGTGGTATAGAAGTTGAAGAAGAAGTAAAACCAACTGCTAAGCATGCTGCTCCAAAAAGCGCTGCGAAGAAAAAATAATTACACCACCATTGAAAAGGTAAAAAGGAACGCGAAAGGCGTTCCTTTTTTTATTAATTCTCCTTAATTGACAGATACCTATATTAACGTCAGTTCAACGAAAGAATTGGGTAGGAATCCCGTCAGTACACCTTTTCGGTGTCAGACGGGTGTTTCGTTAATGGCATTTGATCTTTTCCTCAGCCCGTTTATGCCGTCTGACACCCTTTGAGATGTACTGACGGCATAAACTCCTATCATCCATCATCGAATTCACGTTATATTATCTATAATCGGCCCGAAGGAATAAATTAGAACCTGCCTTCAGGTAGCCACTTGTATATAGGGCAGGAAGAAATGAATATTGGCAACCCTGACAGGATTGAATGTAGTGTACATTTTGTATTTTGAGTCGAAATTAAATGCATTCCTATTTTCAAACCGGCAACATGAACTTACGTCAAATATTTTTTCAGCGATTTGGTTGTACGTTCTTCCCATTATTGTTATTGACTTCATTTATACCCACATCCTGCAACCACAGCAATAATGCTTTCTTTGAAGGAACGGTTACCTATGAAATTGAATACACACCTTTAAGAAAAGAATTTACCATTGCAAAAATGAATATACTGTTTGGCTCCCGGTTAACTTTAACGATTAAAAATGGCCATATGCTAAAACACTATTTAGATTATCGTGGTAATATTCTTCAAACACGTATTTTTGATCCCAATACTTACCTAAACAGCCAATATTTTCATAATAGTGACACAGTGTATATAGAGCATACGGATAAAAATCCGTTCAAAACCATCGGATTTATTCACTTGCCCGATACTACCATTGATGGCAAAACCCTTGAAGGTATCAAAACTGTAATAACAGACACCAATAACGAATTGGCAATACCCGTAAATTTTTGGTATTATTTTGATACAACCTTAAAAGCAGACCCTAAAGATTTTGCCCGATTTTGCGAAGGAGAATGGAACAAAATTATTCAGGAAAAAAAGTCAATAGCCACCTTCTATGGCTTTAACAGTGGCAATAACTATCTTGTAAGTTATAAAGAAATAAAAATAGAACACCATTCCGTTGACCCGAAGATCTTCGAGGTGCCGAAAGGCCTCGTTCCTAAATACATTGATTAACCAGCATGGCAAATAACTTATTCATAGCATTCGAAGGTATTGACGGAAGCGGCAAAAGCAGCCAGGCAAAACTACTTGCCACCAAACTGGAAAGTATGGGGCACAAGGTATACCTGACAATGGAGCCTACTGACTGCCACATTGGCTCCCTGCTCCTGAAGATACTGAGACACCATATAAAAGCCGACCACAACACTATTGCATTGCTGTTTGCCGCCGACAGGATAGAGCATCTGCTGGATAAGCAGAATGGCATCATGAAAAAACTCAGCGAAGGCTTTACCGTTATAACAGACAGGTACTACTTTTCATCCTATGCATACAACGGAACACATACCGATATGGATTGGGTAATAGAGATCAATAAAATGAGCGCGCAGATCCGCAGGCCGGATATAAATATTTTTATTGATGTGCCACCTGAAGTCTGCATGGAGCGTATCAATACCAACAGGGCCACTACCGAGCTGTTTGAAAACCTTGATAACCTGCGCAATGTGCGGGAGAAATTTCTTGAAGCCTTCACGAAACTTAAACACGAAGAAAATATTTTCATCACCGATGGCAACCGTAGTGTGGAAGTAATTGCAGATGATATCTGGAAGGAAACGGAACGTTATCTTTCCATGCCGGCGCATACGGGTGTCTGACAATAAGACCTGATTATATTGAAAGAAGAAGGCGCCCCGTTTGGAGCGCCTTCTGTATATATCTTAAGCTGATTCACTACCTGCTCACAACCACATGGTATACCGCATGAACATTTGCCGATGTAACGCCTACCAGGTACATACCATTGGCTATGGAATGGTCTAGGATCACATGGTCATAAATCGCTCCGTTACGTGCCACATAGGATTGAGTATAAACTACCTGTCCCAGCATATCAATGATCACAATGTCAACTTTTGAATCTGTACCTGTACCGAGATTACCTTCAATGGTAAATTCTCCTTTATTAGGATTAGGCAGGATACTGAAGTTGCCATCGGGTTTTGTTACCTGCGACAAACCTGTTACAATCACATTCACCGTTATTCCAGAACTGATAACGGTATTCGGGGTGGCGCAGGAAAGGCTGCTCGTAACGCGGCAACTGATCACCTGGCTGCTTGTAAGAGTAGTAGTGATATACATAGAAGTAGTAGCGCCGGGAATCGTCGCACCGTTCAGCAGCCACTGATATAACGGCGACGAGCCTCCGTTTGGCGCTATGGCTACAAAGGTATCCACACTACCTGCCGTTATTGTGGACTGGCTTACGAATATGGAAACAGTATTTGCAACATGGCTTTGCACAACCATGGTGCGGGGCGCGCTTACCGCGGTGTTTGTTGCAATACAAGGGTAATTGCTGGTCATATGGCAAACAATCACATCACCGTTTGCAGGGGCGTAAGAGAATGTGGGGCCGGATGCTACGTTCGCACCGTTTTTGGTCCAGGTATACGATGGCGCAGAACCTCCATAAGTAGGTACCGCGGTGAAAAGAACCAAATCTCCTGCACATACCACACCGGGCACAGCGGTAAAGCTTACTGCCGGAGATAAGGAGATCGGGTTACTGATACTAACAGGGTATACCACATAACCTGTGCCACATGCATTGGAAATCGTGTATGAAATAATAGCTGTACCTGATGTTACACCAGTTACAATTCCGGTAGACGACCCTACAGTGGCAAAGGCAGTGTTACTGCTGCTCCAGGTACCTCCCGGGGTTGCATCCGAAAGGGTAATAGTTTGTCCGGTACATACTGTTGCTGCCCCGGATATCGGAGACGGGGTCGCCGAATTTACTGTTACTGTAAGCGTAGCTGTACAACCGCTAATCGTATACGAAATGTTGGCTGTGCCTCCTGTTCCTATCCCAGTTACCATACCTGCGCCCGAAACGGTAGCAACGGAGGTATTTGAACTGCTCCAGGTACCTCCCGGAGTGCCATCACTTAAAAAACTGGTAGCGCCGGAACAGAGGGTAGCCGTACCTGTAACAGGAAGTGGTGATGGATTAACAGTAACCGGAGTAATCCCTGATGTGACATTACAACCAGGGGCGCTGCTTACAACCACCGTATAATTACCTCCCGCACCTGCAGTATAAGTGGACCCGGTAGCGCCGGCTATTGGTGAACCACCCAACCACCATTGGTAAGTATAGCCTGCCCCCAAAGTAGCGTTTAATAATACACTGCCACCCCCGCAAAATGTAGTGGGTCCGGATGGGAAGATTGTTGCAGTAGGCATTGCATTTACGGTAATGGTCGTAGAGATATAACATCCGGTAACCAATGTGAAGGTAATATTTGCCGTGCCTGCACTGATACCATTTACCAAACCTGAAGTTGAGCCAATTGTGGCAACCCCGGTTGCTCCTGAACTCCAGGTTCCCGGGCTTGAGGCATCGCTAAGTGTAGTTGTTGATCCGAGGCAAACTGTTGACGAACCTGATATCGCAACCGGTAACGGATTAACTGAAACTACTGTAGCCGTAGACGTGGCCGAACAACCGCTTGTAACAACAACGGTATAATTACCGCCGGATCCGGCAGTATAACTGGAAGCAGTGGCTCCCGAAATAGGGGCTCCACCCAATTTCCATTGGTAGGTATATCCGGCGCCGGTTGTCGCGTTAAGTGTCACACTGCCGCCTGCACAAAAAGTGGTTGGACCGGCCGGAGTGATTGCGGCGGTAACATTGCAGATAGGAACATAAGCCCACCAGGTATCCCAGGTATTTGCCGGATTTGCACTGGCTTCCTGTATAGTCCAGAAATCCGTCATGTTTAATATATCCACAACACACGCCGAATAATCGCCCCACCTGTCTCGTCCGCCGCCTGACTTGTAATAGGTATTCTGCCCATGGCGGTATACCAGCGGCTGCCTCATAGAATCTACCGGATCAGTAGCCAGGTGTATGGAATAGGCGGCGCTTGGATGAGTTGCAGCAGAAAAGGTTGTATAGCCAACAATAGCATCGTTATTAGTATTCACGGCTATAGAAGGGAAAGCATAAAAGTTTGCATTCGTAGGATCATCTATCATTCCTATCTGAATTGGCGTACCAAATGTATCTACCTGCCACCATTGTGACGAAGCCCTTGTGGTAGATCCGCTGCCAGGTAAAAAGATAGTATGAGAACACCAGATGGTATTGTTCATATATTCGGATGAAAACACACGGTCATCGTTATTCTGAATCTTGTTGGCGGTACCCACCTGTGGTGCAAAATCCCCAGTGGGAGCATTGGTTGATTGCCAGGTAAACCCTGTAGAAGCAGGATAGCCAACAGAGACCATAGATTCTGATCCTACAGCGCCTGTTATTTTCCAAAGGCGCATCTGCCCGCCTCCACCGGCTGTGCCATTCCAGCTTTCAATAGCGAAGATATTCTGCAATGTAGGATCGTATGTAATTGTAGGTGCAATGCATTGTGAAGAAGCTTGTGTAAAGGCGGTAAAAGGGGCACCTGCTCCTGACATCAGGTTGGCATAATTAAAAGCATATACTTTACATCCACCGTAGCCGCTGGACAAACCAAATAGGTTGCCCGTAACAACTACCCATTTCTGGTTGAACCCAACGTCAGGATAATCGAGCCAGTAGCCTGCAGCAGCAATCGGCACATTATATAACCACCAGCCACCGGTAGGATTGCTGGTTTTTGAAACACCTATCAATAAGCACGAGGAGGCTAACTGGCCATTTGCATCAGCAACCAGAATCCACCTGTGATAATATGGATCATAATGCACCCTCGGATCGAATGTGCCGCCACCGGGCAATACTGAATTCCAGAATGCATCCAGTGAAACTGATGAAACATTGGCGCCTGCCCTGGTTTGGATATGTACAGAAGTATTAATAGCTGTTACACAATAATTTGAATCAACACAACCATGTGTATCGGGAGGAAAAGATGTATTATTATCCAGGGTTGCCTCAAAGGTATCTGATGGTGCAACTGATACCGGCAAAAAAGATGTGGGCGTATAGTAGGTATGAGTTGGCGTGCTCCTGTAACGCACCAGTGTTGGATCTACCGGGCCACGTGAGGGCTTCAGTTCATCATCTTCATTTTCAATCTCTTTCAAATGGGGTGTTTCGGGATGGGCAAGCAGGTAATTGGCAAGTTCTGTAAAATTCACTTCCCCTCTTACGGTCTCTCTTCCTGTACTTACGGTTTGCGCAAATAGTCCATTTGACACAAACATGAGCATGTTAATGCCAAGCAAATAAAAAATACCTTTTTTCATTCCTTAAAAATTATTTGTCTCAAAGTTAAAAACAAAATATGATCTAACCCAAATTGTTATTTTACCTATAATAATTTCTACTTATTTAAAACCATATGGAAAACAGTATGAGTTGTTCCGGATGTTACACTAACCAGGTACATACCATTGGCAATTTCCCGGTTAAGTATGATGTGATCATATACCTCGCCATTGCGCGCCGTGTATGATTGGGTATATATGGTTTGTCCCAGCATATCGGTAATAATTATACTAATTGGTTCATCTGAACCGGCGCCAATCATACCTTCTATGGTAAACTCACCCTTGTTGGGGTTCGGGATGATCGTAAAATTCTCTTTACCCTTAGCTATCTGCTGAACACCTGTCACAATTACATTCACCATGATCCCTGAGCTGATAACCGTTGCCGGGCCTGCGCAGGGAAGGCTGGTAGTTACCCTGCAACTGATCAGTTGCCCGTTGGCAAGTGTAGTGGTGATGTACATTGAACTGGTGGCTCCGGGGATAACTGCTCCATTTATCAGCCATTGGTAAGCCGGTGTTGGTCCGCCGTTGGGCGCCACGGCAACAAAGGTATCTACACTGCCCGCCGAAATGGAAGACTTGCTGACAAAAATGGAAACAGTATTGGGTAAATGGCTTTGTACTGTTTGCACTAACGGTGCACTTACAGCGGTATTTGTGGTAATGCAGGGATAATTGCTGGTCATTTTACAAACAATTACGTCGCCGTTATTAGGCGCATAGGTAAATGTTGGACCCGATGCTACGGGCACTCCATTTTTTGTCCATGTATAAGATGGTGAAGATCCTCCGTTAGTTGGAACTGCAGTGAAAACAACTAAATCTCCTGCACATGAAGGGTTGGGGTGGGCAGTAACACTTACTGACGGAGCAAGCGTAAAAGGATTATTTATAGAAACCGGGAAAAGCGTGTACCCTGTACCGCAGGCATTCGTAATCGTATAGGTGATAATGGCTGTGCCGGCGCTAATACCCGAAACAACCCCTGAAGAATTCACTGTTGCCCTGGCTATGTTGCTGCTGCTCCATGAACCTCCCGGTATTCCATCAGCTAAAGTGATAGTTTGCCCTGTGCATACTACCGAAGGCCCTGTTATGGGGGTTGGAGTTGCGGTGTTTACGGTAACAACAACTGTAGCATAGCAGCCTGTGCCGGTTAGCGTATAAGAAATTGTTGCCAGCCCGCCGCCTGCAGCTACACCAGTTACATTCCCGCCGACTGATACAGTTGCAACAGATGTATTGCTGCTGCTCCATAAACCAGCAGGCGTGGCATCACTTAAAAGAGTTGATGCGGCAAAACATACCGATGGTGTGCCGCTTATCGCTGCCGGTAAAGGGTTAACAACTACTGCAGTTGGGGCAGACGTAGCGATGCATCCTAATGAATTTGTTACAATGACCGTATAATTCCCGGCAGATCCGGCTGTATAAAATTGACTGGTAGCACCCGGAATATCAATTCCACCTGACTGCCATTGATAAGAATACCCCAACGCATAATTAGCGCTCAGTATCACACTGCTGCCTGCACAAAAAGTAGTGGGAGATAAGGCTGAGATAGTAGCAAGCGGGAGCGCTACCGGTATAACATTTGTAATAGCCGAGGTGGCTATACAGCCTGCAGTATTAAACACCATTACAGTATAGTTTCCGGTAACCCCTGTCGTATAAGTAATATTAGTAGCTCCGCCTATCGGTGTGCCTGCAAGTCTCCACTGATAGGTATAACCCGCGCCGCTGCCTGCGGTAAGAAGTACAGTGCTGCCCGTACACAAAGCAGTGGTAGGTGCAGGACTAATGGTAGCTGATGGTAAGGCATTTACCGTTACCAGCGCTTTGGCATTACAGCCTGCTCCGGTGGTATAAGTAATCGTATCAATTCCCGGAGTAACACCGGTAACAACTCCTGTACCCCCTCCTATTGTTGCAATTGCAGAAAAACTGCTGCTCCATGTGCCACTGGGTGTAGCATCCGAAAGGATGGTTGTCCCGCCAACGCATACATTTGTTGCACCGGTAATTGCCACCGGAACCGTAATATATGCTGCGCCTACGCCCACCGCATACCATGCATTGGTTACAGTGATTACCTCCTGCGAGCATGGACCATATAGTGTACTTGCAGTATTAATCGAAGTTGTACGCATGAGCGCATAAGTAGCTGTGCTCGACAATACAAGCTCTGTCTGGTAAAGAATATTTGCCGCCTCGCTAATGCCTATTCCGGTCACCGAATATACATTGGGAACATCATTTGTACCCGATCCGCCCTGCGAAACAAGGTAATACCATTTATTCATCACACCACTGTTGTTATGGACCCCGCACTCATCATTTCCTCCGCTTGGCACGCACGCCACCACATTGAACCAGTTCACGCCCCCGTAGGTATCCGGCTGGCCTTTTACCTTCGGGAAATCCATTTCCCTCAGCGGATTGCCACATTTTATTTCTTCACCTATCCACCATGTCTTTTTAGGCACAGCATCTACCTCATGCGGATCGGCCCAGTTCTCTATCGTTGCCCCCCAGCAATCACTGAAGGCTTCATTCATCGCTCCCGATTCACTGGCATATACCAGGTTGGCCGTATATTGACAAACGCCGTGCCCTATTTCATGACCCGTTACATCGAGGCTGGTAAGCGACGTAAATCCGCTGCCACAACCTGTGCCATCTCCATAGGTCATTTCAGTGCCGTCCCAGAATGCATTATTGTAGCCACTCTGGTAATGCACATATTGCAGCAATATCCCATCAGCATCATCATAGCTGAGACGTCCCTGCACAGTTTTCCAGTAATCATAAACCATCTCGGCACCCCAATGTGCATCAAGGGCTATGGTATCAGGTATTGCCATTGGCCATGTATTGCTCACGCTTATATATTCAGTTGAGGCGCCATAGCTGCTGCCATTATTCATATTCAGGGTGTGTACCCCGCTGCCGCGGGTTGAATCATATAACTCATAGGTAGCCCCCAGGTTACTGGTTTGAAATGGTACTATTCCACTATACCTGCTGTGACCGGTGGCTGCTGTATGCTTAATTAATGAATTTGAATGAAGCACTTTCCCGGTTATAGCATCTATATAAACCATTTGCCTGCTCAATGGTGAACGTGCATAAATATTGAATGCATAAGCGAGGTGCAACTTCCTGTCGCCGGCACCCTTGCTGAAATCCTCTATCCATGTCAGGTAGCCTTTGGGCTTCAATGAAGTGTCGGGGTTATTGTACATCTTCTTTATCCTCTGTTCCTCCAGTGGGTCTTCCCACATATATTTTTCTGCACCTGCAAATTTCAAAGCATTGTCAAAAGCATCACTTGCAGTAATAGCAGGGGTGGTGGGAGCCGTTTTATCAATATTGTAAAAGTTGCCGGTAATAAATGTCACCAACCCGTTTTTACAGGTTAGTGTATAACTGCCATATTCCACCTTCATATCTTTGTAAAACAGATTATACCTTTTTGCGGTAACCTTGCTTTTGGTAGTAGTACTGTAATTCAGCTTCATAGTAATATCTATCCCATCCACACCCAGGTATTTTTTGAAAATTTCCTGTGCCATGTCATCTTTCCAGTTAGCTGTAGTTGTAAAAGTGATCAACGTTGGTGTGTTGTCAATTTCGTTCCGTTCAATGGTTTGAACAGTTTTATCAACTTGCTGGCTATATGTGGTTGCGCAAAAGAATAATCCAAGAAACGACAATAATAACTTCCTTTTAACGAATATACCGGTCATGTTCAAACTCATACTTAAAGACAATTTTCTCAAATGAATGTATAATTGGATGTAAGTTAAATAATTTGCTCTTATTTTAACTATGATTTTTGTCATTAAATCCAATTTGTTACTAAGATTAGTTTTAAATGACTAAAACACAATGACTACGGATTTTATATATCAATTTATCCGCAAGCACACGCTCGCCATGACAGGAAGTATTAATAAGGAAGACAGGCATGAAGTGGCATTGGTTGGTATTGCCGTAACTCCGGTGTTGGAAATGATTTGTGGAACTGTCACAATTTCAAGGAAGTACTCCAATGTAATGGTGCAACCCGAAGTCGCTCTTGTAATAGGATGGGACGATGAAACAATTGTAAAATGTGAAAATATTGCAAATCCAGGGAAAGTGCATCATCATGGCTGGGATTTGTCTGCTTTTAGATCACCCCAAAATGGATACGCTGAGGTAATTTTAATGGCCCGGATTATTATGGAATTGAGGTTCTGAGCTTAGACCACCCAATAAAAATTAATATATAAGACATTTAAAGAATAAAAACTTGTCTGACTAGCAATATTGCGGAACAACGGTACATCTTCCATTGATGGTCAGCTTAATGCTTTCGTGCGTCATGTCGGCATAACTTATGTAATGCAGGTTTTCCAGCGTTTGCATATGCAGCGATAATTCAGCATCATTTATGTGCAACTCCCGGGCAATTGAATAGACCGGTATTGCATAACCGTAATCCTGCGATGAATTTTCCAGCGATTGTATCAAACTGTGAACCCTGCTCGGTGTCATTGTCTGAACAAGGATAGAAGCGGATATGTGTGGAGCTATGTACATTTGTCGTTGGTTGTGGTATGCTAAAAATCCTTCCGGTCAATACACTTTTTTACTCTTCAACCGCACAACAAAGGTGCGACCCTTTGCATTCGGAACTATTACACAACACTAACTGTTATTTACATTAATCACACATTTTCATGCAAATAATTATGCATATAACCAATTTTATGATCAGATCGAATAAAGCCGAAGGATTTCATTATTTATATCGTCTAATAACAACTAAACTTACTATTTATGATCAGGAAATTAATGCTGATGCTCACTGCATCAGCCTTCAGTACCCAATTTGCTACTGCACAAGTTGGACCAGAAATTACTTCATGGATACGCAATACGACCGCCACAGGATATGCGGGTATCGTCAATAATGTACAATTGGTACAGTACACTACTTCCGATGTATACATAAGCGCCTCATGTATCCCTGGCTATTCCATCGGCCCATGGGTAGGTAATCCTAATGTTCCGTCTAACCAGAATTTTGTTTACAAGATTACACGTACCCCCGTACCAAACACCGGCACAGCAACAGCGGTTGGCCTGGGACACGTAGGCGTATGGAAAAACGGAGTATCCATTTTCAATACGCAGGATGCCATGAGCTACAACAACCTCCACATCTGGAACCAGAATGCCTACTTTTTCGAAGGAGCCGGTTTTGATAACTGTCTCGGCCATCCGGCTCCAGGCGGCGAGTACCACCACCACGTTAGCCCCAAATGCCTGTACGATATTACTGACAGTACCCATCACTCACCAATAATAGGTTTTGCATTTGATGGCTATCCTGTTTACGGAGCTTATGCCTATTCCAATGCAGACGGCACCGGTGGCATAAGGCGTATGAAGAGCGGATTCCAGCTTAGGAGCATTACACAACGACATACATTACCGGATGGCACAGTACTCACCAGTGGCAATTATGGGCCGGATGTAAGCCCAACCTACCCCCTTGGGGCCTACCAGGAAGATTATGTATTTACAGCAGGCAGCGGCGACCTGGACGTGCACAATGGCCGTTGGTGCAAAACACCCGAATACCCGGCAGGCACTTACTGTTACTTTGTCACCCTCGATGCAAGCCTGCTGCCCCAATATCCCTATACAATTGGCCTTACCTATTATGGCATAGTTCAGCCAGGCAATATAGGACCGGGAAGCGGCCACAATACCCCATCAGGAACCACAACAGTTTATAATGGTACCGCCGGAATTACAGAAGTGAATAACAAAACCATATCTACCATGCTCTACCCCAACCCTGCAACCAATTACATCAACCTGTTCATACAGCCCGTTGCCAGCAGTAATTTTGTTGTGTCCCTCACTGACCAGGCGGGGAAAACTGTCTTCACACAATCCGGCATTCAGCCCACTATTCTCTATTCATTCGATGTCACCTCAATACCCGCAGGCATGTACATCATGAATATTAAAAATGAGGCAATAGATCACTCTGAAAAAGTAGTGATAGCTAAGTAAAAATCTTTTCCGTAACAAAAAAAATCAGACGCCTTTATAAGCGGCTGATTTTTTTTGCACTACCTTTAAAACAAATAACAGAGCATGGTTGATAATAATCTCATCACAACAGCTAATAATCTTGAGGGTTATCGCATTACTAAGCACCTTGGAGTAATAAGAGGTATTACAGTACGCTCGCGCAGTATTTTCGGAAATATTGCAGGCGGGTTTCAATCGCTAGCAGGTGGAAAGCTTTCCGTTTATGTAAACCTGTGCGAGAAGACACGTCAGGAAGCTTACCAACTGATGATTGACCACGCCAACGAAGCAGGCGCTAATGCCATCATCAATATGCGGTATGATGCCAATGAAGTAATGCAGGGCGTTACTGAAGTGCTTGCCTATGGTACCGCCGTAGTAGCAGAAAAGATCTGACAGAAGCAGTTACATCTGCCACTTACTTTTTTACCGGTTGCCTGATGATCGTCCTCAGCTTTTCAGGAGCGGTTCTGCGCATATCGCTCAGGTATATTTCGTGATGTTTACCATGAAGCTCGTAACCATTGCTTTTAATGAATTCATGCAGGGCCAGTATGGTATCATGCTCTTTATCAAAAGGGCCTGTGTATAAAACCTGGGCGCTGGTTCCTTCTGCAAATTTCGAAAATCTCATTTTATGCAATGCTGCCAGGTCCTTTTTTTCAGTCGCATAATACTTTGCTTCAGCGATCATGGATCCGGTGATAAAGTCCGGCTGCATGATCATGAGTGTCCATAACCAGTTATCCTTTTTCCCCGACCTGAAATCATTCATATCCTTTGCCCACCATAGCCCTTCAAGCGGCGCCACATGATAATCTATACCAATATCGCCCTTCTTCACCATAAACTTCAAACCATACGAAATAGCATAAAGTGCCTCTATTGCATCCTGGAATTCCATTGACTTGTCAGGGTTGCCTTTGCCATCAATCTGTAAGAAATTCATGTCAGGCACCTCTGAAAATACCATTTTTTTTGTCGCCTTATAGGCAGGGTTTGATCTTACAAGATCTACTTTTTCCTGTGTCATTTTCTTGAATTTTATCAGGCTAAAACTACAATTGCTTTCCTCGCTGCCGGCTGACCATCCTCAGAGGGTGGAATGATCTTCGTTAATGATCATAATTACCCAACAAAAAATATAACTGAGAATGAGCGGATGACTGATAGAACTACGTAATTCGTCCGACCTCACCGCTCCTTTGGAGAGGACCGTGGTGAGGCTACTTCCCCGTCACCGATATCATCGGTCCGAATCTGCCATTCTGGAAGCCTGTGTTTATATCCTTCAGATACATTTGCGAGATAGCGCCATCTAAAAAGAGCGCATTGCTGCATTGAAAATTATCGCGGAACAAAAGAGCGAATTCATAAAAGTTGCAGGGCTGCACTGATATGGCAAATACTACTTGTTTACTATCTATAACGCCTACCCCGCTCCTGATATTCACATTCTTCGAACCATCTGTAAATGAATTGTTGATACATCCGTTTATCACCAGCATTGGCCCCGACTGTGTGGCTTTGCGGGTGACTAATTTACCTGTTGTTAATAACCGCGCAAATTCAGCGGTGCTATCTATATGCGGAACCCCGTATGCATCAATATAAAACACGCCATTTGGCTGAATATAAAAATTCCCTGTTGTCGCTGGCTGCTTTGTATTCAACCTGACCTTACTTTTCCCATCATCCCCGCAGAAAAATCCCAGCGGGGCATAGTTGGTCATAAACATACCCGCATTGGTGAGCATCAATGGTTCTCCACCTTTAGACACAAGATATTTATGCAAAGCCCCCAGGGTATAAAACTGGCCGGTGTCACTAAAGTTCCTCAAGTGAAGATCAATATTTTCAGTTCGCAGATCAGCAATGAACACATGATACTCAATTCCTTTGAAAGCTATTTTTTGGGCCCCGGCAGGTTTAGTCGTAACACCATTTTTGACGGTATCAACAATTTTCTTTCCTGTAACAGCATTTTTCCCATCCCTGCTTCCGGCATTCCGGCAACCTGATCCGCAAATAAGGAACAGTTGTACCAGCAACAAGTATAGGCTCAATCCTTTTTTCAAAGTATCAATTTACAGTACTATACATGACGACATAAATAATGCCGCATAAATGAAACAATTATTTTTATGAAATGCTGTATTTACAATGGTTTCAGCGTTTCTGTTTATAAAAAATGCTGCGTTTTTTATTCCGCTGTGTATAAATGTAAGCGTTAGCAATGGAACGGTGACAAAATAACTCCTACAATTTCGGGACATACACCACAAACTTCTCTTCAAATGCAGGTTCCGGAAAAATATTATGCACACTCCATGCCTGCACTATCTTTTGCATGCCGGAATGCTTTATTTCATCGCTCAGGTCCCCGCCTTTCAGGCAGATCAGCCCATTCGGGAACTCATCGCTTTTCTGCCCCCGCCTGATCAAAGGATTGATCCATTTCCAAAGGTCGCTAATCGGAGCCACCGCCCTCGATACTGCATAGTCAAAGGTTCTACCCTTAATCTCCTCTACCCGCCCATGCAGGGTGGTCACGTTCGTTAGGCCAATTGCATTAGCCACTTCCTCCACCACCTTTATCTTCTTACCTATACTGTCTACCAGTAAGAATTGTACCTTCGGAAAGAAGATTGCCAGCGGTATACCGGGAAATCCGCCGCCCGTGCCTATATCCACCACTTCAGCTCCCGCATCAAATGTGCACAACACTGCAATAGCTAAGGAATGCAGCACATGCTTTTCATACAGCGAGTCTATATCCTTCCGTGATATGACGTTGATCTTTTCATTCCATTCCCTATACAGACCATCCAGCATACGAAACTGGCGTATTTGTTCTTCGGTGAAGTCCGTAAAGTATTTCAGTACTATTTCCAAAGCTGTTTGTTTTTCCAGGTTATATACGGAAAGAAGGCAAAGTTATACACAAGCCACGCTATATCGAAGAACGGAAAAAAATAAACAAGTTTTTTTTCCCGCACCCTTATAGCGGCTGCACCCCAGACTATCCAGAAAACCATACACCGGATACCCATCAATATCAAAGCCATATCCCAATGATCGCAAAAAAGCAATACAAAGAAACACAGCCAGGCCAATGCATGAGTTATTCCATAAGCTCCCAACAGTGCCTTAATATCGCTCTTATAATTCCTGCCTGTAGAAAAGTGTCGCTGCTTCTGTTTGATCCAATCCGCCCAGGTCGCCTTTGCATTTGAGTAAGTAAATGCAGATTCATTACACACAACTGCGAAATTATCTTTAGTCCCTCTTATGCGCACCAGCATATCGTCATCACCCGATGCCGTCAAATTCCAATCTGGGTCATTCTGAACTTTTTGCATTATGGATTTCGTGCAGGCAAGATTCCGGCCCACAGCCATATAGGGTAATCCCGCCACGGCATAAGTGCTGTATTGCAAAAAGGTATGCAACGTCTCCCACCTGGTAAATGCATTCAGCAAACCCTTTACCTTGTGATACCCCCCATACCCTGCCACTATCTCCTTACCCTTTGCAAGGGGTGCTACCATCTGCTCCAGCCACTTATCACTTGCAGGTATACAATCAGCATCCGTAAGCAACAGCCATTCATAAGTTGCATGTGCTATACCACGGCTCAAGGCATGTTTTTTACCCTTCAATATCCGTTCCTCGCCCGGAACAATAATAACATCCCAAAGGTTGTCGTATTGCTTTTCGAGCTCCTGCAATACCTTCTCAGTATCATCAGTGGATGCATCATTCACAACTATGACCTCATATGCCCCTCTGTATTTTTGCAATAAAATGGCCGGTAAGTTCTTTTTGAGATTATCAGCTTCATTATTTGTGCAAATAATGATGCTTACTCCTTGCCGTTCTTTTGCAGGTAATGGCGCCTCTTCACGCAATAAAAATACCCGAATGAAGAAATACAACGCAAAGCCGCATTGAATCACTACTGCCATTATAAACAAACAAAATACCATTACCTGGTAAAGGTAAAATAATTGCTTAGGCAGATTACTAAAAAAGTTTCTTAAACATAGAGAGGGAAATAATTTCAACCGGGGATTCAGACCAGTTCAATAATGCTTTTTCACCCGTAACAAGCAACTTGGCATGTGCGCTAAGCGCTATATCAAATAAATAATCGTCATCGGGATCAGGGCATTTAACTTGATGTGAATTAGAAATTATCTGCGTAGAGACCATCCGCACAAAACTTATATATAAAATGGCATCTAAAGGCAGTATTTTCTTAATCTTCGGGTACGATAAAACACTTGTCAATTCTTCTATTAGAAGATCATCAACAAAAATTTCAATCCTATTCCTGGTTATGTAATGAAGCAGCCAATCGGTATCTCTTTTAATAAATATCGAGCTAAAACTATTTACATCAATAACAAAGCGCTTAACTTTTTTTGTGTTTGCCATTCTTACGGACCTCGCTAATTAAGTTACCTATTTCATCAACTGACACGTTGTTTGGCACAACGGCGGCATCTAATTCTTTTGCAAAAGGTGAAATTTTTTCTTTATTGATCCGTAACCATAAAACCTTCTGTTCTGATTCGGTCATTTTATTGATGTCATCTACCAAAAGGGCAAACGTAGATGGTCTGTATTTATCTGACTTAATGTTTGATTTTATTGTCCCCATGACCATTAATTTATTCAAAATTAATTATTATTTACGAAATCCCCGAAATAACAAATAACTTCAGTGATTGAATTATTAACAACTGACTGATCTATAAATTGCCGGAATAAGTCACTGAGAAATAATGGGCATTATATCCATGCAATATCTCTGCACACTTACATATATTTGCAATTCATTTCATGAATACCATCGAACAAATACGTAAATGGTGCAATGGCACCTGGCTGGCAAAAGCGCAGGATAATACAAATATTGAAACACTGGCTATAGACAGCAGAAGTATCGAACAGCCGGTAAGTACTTTGTTCATACCCCTGAAAACAAGTGTACGTGATGGTCACAACTTCATTCCTGACGCATGGGTAAAGGGTGTACGTAACTTCCTGGTTTCACATGAAATTGACACCTCTGGATTGTCCGGGGCAAATATCATCCTTGTAAAAGACACCCTGGTTGCCTTACAAAACATTGCCACTGCCCACAGAAAACAATTCAAAATTCCGGTTATAGGTATTACCGGCAGCAATGGTAAAACAATTGTGAAAGAATGGCTATACCAATTGCTCTGTAACCATTTCAATATCATACGCAGCCCTAAAAGTTACAACTCCCAGGTTGGGGTGCCTCTCTCTGTCTGGCAAATGAAGAAGGAGCATCAGTTGGCAATCTTCGAGGCGGGCATTTCGCAGCCCGGAGAAATGGAGAACCTGGAACGTATTATCCAGCCTACCATCGGTATCTTCACAAATATAGGCGAAGCCCACAGCGAGGGCTTTATGAATTCCCGGCAGAAAATAAATGAAAAACTGGTACTCTTCCGCAACACCAGGCAATTAGTCTATTGTCTCGACCATTTGGAGGTGAATCAATGTATCCTCCAGTATATGCACCTTGTAAAAGGCGGCAGAACGGAAGAACCATTGCAATTATTCACATGGTCGCAAAAACAAAATGCAGATCTCAGAATAACAGGTATTATCAAACAGGGTAATACCACAACAATTACAGGCCTGTTCAAAGGCAAAGAAATAACAATAACCATTCCATTCCTCGACGATGCTTCGGTTGAAAACACAATACATTGCTGGAGTGTATTGCTCTTACTCGGCATCAGCAATAAGGATACCCAGGCAAATATGCGGCAGTTGCAGCAGGTTTCCATGCGCCTCGAACTGAGGCATGGCATTAATGATTGTACCGTCATTAATGATGCTTACAATTCAGACCTCACTTCCGTGCAATTGGCGCTTAATTACCTTGACCAGCAAAAACAGCATACCCATCATACGGTTATTATGTCCGACATTTTGCAGCCGGGCAAACAGGACCTAGATCTGTATGACGAGATAGCCACCCTGATCAGCAAACGTAATATCCAGCGCTTCATAGGCATTGGCCCATCCCTGAACAAGAACAAAGCCTCTTTCAGAAAATATAAAAAGCTCCGAAGCATTTTCTTTAAATCAACAGAAGAATTTCTGAAGAATTTCCACCTGCTCACATTTGAAAAGGAAGCAATTCTGCTCAAGGGGGCAAGGGTTTTCACTTTCGAAAAAATAGGATTGCTGCTGGAACAAAAGGTACACCAGACGGTAATGTCCATAGACCTCTCCGCACTTACTCATAACCTGAATGTGTTCAGGGCAGAATTAGCGCCGGGTGTAAAAATCATGGCCATGGTGAAAGCTTTTGCCTATGGCAGCGGCAGTTATGAGATAGCCAACCGGCTGCAATATGCCGGTGTTGATTACCTGGGCGTCGCATACACCGATGAAGGTGTATCACTCAGGAAGGCAGGTATTAAAATGCCCATAATGGTTATGAGCCCCGACGCTACCTCATTCGACAGGATGATAGCATGGAAACTGGAACCGGAGATATTTAATTTCCGTTCTTTGGAAGCATTTACAAGTATTGCTGCAACCCTGCTCGTGAAAAAATACCCCATACACATTAAACTGGATACAGGTATGCATCGTCTTGGGTTTAATCCTGAACAGATGGATGTACTGGTTCAAAGAATAAATGAAACACCGGAGGTCAGGATAGCCAGTATCTTTAGCCATCTTGCTGCAAGCGATGATCAGGGAGAAGACAGTTTTACTAGTAAGCAAGGGCGTCTGTTTGAAGCTATGAGCGCACAGATTATTGAGAAACTTTCTTATAAACCCATGCTGCACCTATGCAATTCCGCCGGCATTATCCGCCATCATTCATTGCATTTTGATATGGTACGTTTAGGGCTCGGATTGTATGGGGTAGACAACAGCCATGCCCTGCAAAACAAACTGAAACAGATAAGCCTGCTTAAAACCACCATCGCACAGGTTCATGAAGTCCCTGCCGGTGATAGCATAGGATATGGCCACGATGCAATTGCAGCGCAAAACATGCGCATTGCCACGATCTGCATTGGATATGCCGACGGCTACTCCAGGTCTTTGGGTAATGGCAAAGCACATGTGCTGATAAACGGCAAGCCTGCTAAAACCATTGGCTCTATATGCATGGACATGTGCATGGTAGACATCTCAGATATCCCTGAAGCCAAAGAAGGTGATGAAGTCATTGTATTTGGAACAGAATTGCCTGTAACAAAACTCGCCACCTGGGCAGGCACCATTCCTTACGAGATCATGACCAGCATTTCGCAACGGGTGGAGCGGGTTTATGTGAATGAGGAATGATCACCAGCTTTACTATTTACCTTTTTTATCCTTTCGCCTGCGTAGGCATGATCACCGTAAACGTACTTCCTTTTCCCAGGACGCTTTCTACTTTAATTTTACCATTATGCGCATCCACAATTGCTTTCACATAACTTAATCCAAGTCCAAAACCTTTTACATTGTGTATGTTGCCTGTATGCGCCCGGTAGAATTTCTCAAAAATGCGCGACTGCGTTTCCTTGTCCATCCCTATGCCATCGTCTTTTATTTTTATGGATAGCATACCGTTTCCGGTATTCAGGGTCTGCACTTCTATGTGTGGTGCATCTTTAGAATATTTCATTGCATTATCCAGGAGGTTAAAAATAATGTTGGAAAAATGTACCTCATCGGCCTCTATTTCAGGATTTGTAGCTGTTAATTTTAACGTCAGCGTTCCTTTTTTCTCCTCTATCTGCAGTAATATGTTATCAGCTACCTTATTGATGACTTCGTGAACATTTAACTTCTGTACACTTAGTTTTATTTCTTCTTTTTCAAGCCTGGCTGCCTGCAATATCTTTTCCACCTGTTTATTCATCCGCTTGTTCTCCTCCTTGATCATGCTGCTGTAAATCCTTATTTTATCCGTATCATGTATCACCTTTTCATTGGTAAGTGCATCAATAGCCAATGAAATAGTTGCAAGTGGCGTCTTGAGCTCATGTGTCATGTTA
Organism: uncultured Bacteroidota bacterium; assembly: GCA_903839875.1. Taxonomy (GTDB): domain Bacteria; phylum Bacteroidota; class Bacteroidia; order Chitinophagales; family Chitinophagaceae; genus Nemorincola. Next base: position 6,445 of record CAIMDZ010000198.1, on the reverse strand, counting down.
TTGATAAAATCCGACTTTATTTCAGAAAGCTTTTTCTGGTTAAACAGCGTACGCACTGTAACCACAAAAGCAAGGATTATGATAGTAGTAAAAAAAATAGAAGCTATGATCATCCACAACATTTCCCTGATAATCGAATTCTTGTCTTCTTTTACGAGCAGGTATAAAGTTTCATGTGATTTTAAGGCATCTTCGGGAGAAAGCTCTAATTGTTTTGCGGTATGAAGGTCTGATATCTGAAACCCATCTGACTGCAATACGCTGAAGTGGTATATATTATTGATACAAAACTCAAATGGCTGCTTTATATTATTCTGGCTCAACTGGTTCTTAATAATATCGTTGACCTCCTCTTTGGTAAACGAGCCATCAACTATAAAATGATTCTGCAGATAAAATTGCCTGGATTCTTCATTGGGAACGAACGTTTTCGATTTATACATGAAACTGCTCCAGATCATCTCCCTTGTTTGCTTTAATGTATTATCTACCTCACGCTGCAATTCTTCATGTTTCAGTTTCAGGGCATTACTGATCCATGACATCTGTATGACCAATATGCCTACAACGGAAAGAGTAATCAAAACAACTATTACAGGGAAACTCTTCTTCATTCAGCAACAAATGTACTAATGCATTTACACTAACATAGCGTACCAATATACGGTTTAACGGTGATTTAACTAATATATTAAGCTGAATAAGCACACGTAATTAAGCCAGGATAACCGAAAAAATACTACTTTTCAAATACAAAATTTTACAGATCCGCCCCTTGCCTGGTAAGTATCACCCTTAATATAGCTGATAATTTTATCAGGGCCGCAGAGTAAAAAATGAGTGTGAAAATTGAGTTATTTGGTAACATCTGCTCTTGCGTTTTTACACGAAAAAAAGAAAATATCCGGGACGCTATAAGGATTCATGGAGCTATTTATTTTCCCGGGTTTCATTTATAACAAACGGGGAACCTCAGTTTTATTTAAGGCATTACTAACCTACCTTTGCAGGGTATGTTGCATAGTTTACCAAAAGAGGATAATTACCTTCACAAAGGGTTACGTAAACAACTCGTTCAGGGTCTTCGGGAAAAAGGCATTAAAGATGAACGTGTACTTGCAGCAATTGAGGCAATTCCCCGCCATTTTTTCCTCGACAATGCTTTTGAACGGCAGGCTTATGAAGATCGGGCTTTCCCTATCTCTGCGGGTCAAACCATATCACAACCCTACACTGTTGCCTGCCAGACTCAATTACTGGAACTCAAAAAATTCGACAGAGTGCTGGAAATAGGCACAGGCAGCGCATACCAGGCCTGCGTACTGGGAGAGATGGGTATTTCCCTTTTCACAATTGAGCGGCAAAAGGAATTGTATGAAAATGCCAATAAGTTTCAGCTCTTGAAAAAATATCCAAATATCAAACGGTTCTATGGAGATGGCTTTGAAGGCCTTCTATCCTACGCTCCTTTCGATAAAATACTGGTAACATGCGGCGCCCCTTTTATTCCGCCAAAACTGCTTGCCCAATTAAAACCGGGCGGAATAATGGTGATTCCTGTAGGTGAAGACAAAACCCAGAAAATGTTGCGCATCTTTAAAGATACAGAAGGCAAAGTTCATGAAGAAACTATGGGTGATTTCTCCTTTGTGCCCATGCTTCAGGGAAAGAACAACAATGCCTGATAGTTTTAAGGCTGCCAGGTGGCAGCCTTAAAAAATAATATTGCCCTAAAAAGGAAACTACTTTTTCACTTCATCTCTCGCATCCCCTTTGATGTATATAGTGTAACGTTTATCCCCATGCGGATTGTTTACCGCATCCGATTGTATGTAAACCTCTTTATTGAAAACACCATGTTGTTCTTCTGTTTTTAACCCCAGTTGTATTTTACCTTTTTGTCCGGGCATAATGGGTACTTTAGGCCAATCCACATTAGTACAACCACATGACGGTGTGACGTTGATGATATTAAGCGGGCGATTCCCGGTATTGGTAAATTCAAACACATACATAGCAACAGGTCCGCGTTTCAGTATTCCGAAATCATGCGTATCTCCGCCGTCAAATTTAAACATCGGGCCCTCTTTTGGAACGTTGGTTTGTGCATTTACCTGTGTGAATGTTGCTATCAGAAAGCTAAAAAAAAGGATGATTGTTTTTCTCATAATCTGCTATTTTATTGAACCTTGTTTTCAGATAGCCGTTAAGCCAGCTATCTCTGCTAATTATTTTTTAGTGATTATCAATTATTTTACCATGTGGTGATTCAGCTGCAGGAGGTACGGGTGGTAGCGGCGCAGGTTTATTTTCATTTGCCGGATTGGGTTTCACAAAGCCGGTAATATGCAGTTTCATCGGGTTTTGCAGGGCGTTCGATGTTATGAATACATCCTTATTTATCGGCCCAACCCTGCCTGTAGTATTAAAGGTAACATGGATTACACCCTTATGCTTAGGCAGAATAGGGTCTTTCGGCCATTTAGGAACTGTACAGCCACATGAACCATGCGCTTCAGTAATAACTATCGGGCTTTTACCAACATTCTTAAACTCAAAATCATATTCTGCGGCAGGGCCATCCAAAATCTCGCCAAAATCATGGGTCTCCTCTTCAAATTTAAACTTACCTGCATCCTTTGGATCAACCTGTGCAGGAGCCATTTGGGTTCCTCCCGGTAATGTAGGCGGTGTTGTTCCGGCAGCCGTCTTGTTATCCTGGGCTCTTACTGCAATGCCCATAGATAAGCAAAAGAATGCAATTATTACTTTCTTCATCTTCGTATTGATCCGTATAAGTGAAGATGTCAAAATAAATCCTACGAAGTTGGATAGTTATTTTTTCTTTTATGCGAGGCGCAAAATCTGCGAATAGCAATCTATTTAAAGACTTTTGCAACGAAGCAGAAATGGAAAAGAACATTCAAATTGTAGGATTTATTTTGTCATCTTCACTAAACTATTTATTAATTAGTCCTGATCATGGAATTATTCTCAGGCACTGAGCCAGTAGGAGCCTTTTCTACATTCCCTTTAATGGTGAGTACTTTGGTACCTGCATTGGATACTACTGTGATGGTTTTGGTAAACGGATTCGGTTTCCCTTTGGTATGGTACGCAACACTTATTGTGCCTGAACCACCTGGTGGAACCGGCTCTTTCGAAAATGATGGAACGGTACAACCACATGATGGTTGTGCTTTTTCAATGATTATTGGCTCATTACCTGTATTCTTGAAAGTGAATTCACAGGTCGCATCAGGGCCTTCGGGTACGGTACCAAATTCATGAACAGCATCTTTGAAAGCCATATTGTCAGCATTACCTGCCTGGGTGGCATTAGGTGAATGAGTGGCATTAGTTACCTGGTTCGGAGGAGCAGGAGTAGTTACTGTCGGGGTGTTCTCAGGCGTTGCATTGTCTTTTTTATGCTTCTTCTGGGCCATTGTAACGCCGGCACACAGTAACAATAATCCTAATGAAATAATTGCCTTTTTCATGTTTATATTCGTTTAATTGATTAACGTATAGTTGTATTACAAATTTAGCACCAAAAATCTGAAAAAATTTTTTTTTATTGTTAAAACCTTCAAAAAGGTTTACAATCGTAGATTTGCGGCAGTGGCACATAAATTTTTAGTTATACAGACAGCTTTCACAGGCGATGTAGTCCTTGCTACGGCTGTTATTGAAAAACTGCATCAGTTTTACCCTTCGGCTCAATTAGATTTCCTGCTCAGAAAGGGAAATGAAGGCCTTTTACAAAATCATCCCTGCATCACTAACCTCTTGGTTTGGGACAAGAAAAATCAAAAAAATCAAAACCTATTCAGGATCATCGCACAGGTTCGCAGACAAAAATATACTCATATTATTAACCTGCACCGTTTTGGTTCATCAGGGCTTATTATGCTATTTTCCGGAGCGCAGTATAAAGCCGGCTTTGATAAAAACCCCTTCGCTTTTTGTTTCACAAAAAAAGTGACACACATTATCGCTCAGCCCTACAGCCCTGCTCCCATGCATGAGATTGGCCGCAACCAGCAGCTTATTGCTGATATTACAGACACTGAACCTGCCTGGCCAAAGCTATACCCCACCCCTGCAGACGAGGCGTCAGTAATCAAATACAAGTCGAAACCGTATATCTGCATTGCGCCTTCATCTGTCTGGTTCACTAAGCAGTTCCCCGGTGAAAAATGGGTAAGCCTGGTTGATCAGTTGCCGGCAGATTATCACATTTACTTATTGGGTGCGCCCGGCGATAAAGAACTGGCCGATTCAATTGCCAGTAAAACAAAGCATCCACTGGTCAAAAACCTTTGTGGAAAATTAAGCTTCCTTCAGTCTGCGGCGCTGATGAAGGATGCCGGAATGAATTACACAAATGATTCTGCTCCTCTTCACTTTGCCTCTGCAATGAATGCACCTGTAACTGCCGTATTTTGCTCCACAGTGCCTGCATTCGGGTTTGGCCCCTTGCATAACAATGGGAAAATAGTAGAAATAAAAGAACGCCTTTATTGCCGCCCCTGCGGACTGCATGGTCATAAAGAATGCCCTGAAGGCCATTTCAAATGTGCTATGGAAATAACCAACGAACAACTGCTATGGTGGACTTCGAAAACGACATAAAAAACTGCATCAGTGTACTCCGTTCAGGCGGCACTATCCTCTACCCTACAGATACCATATGGGGAATAGGCTGCGATGCCATGAACGAAGCCGCAGTTGAAAAAGTCTTTGCCATAAAGCAACGCCCCAAAGAAAAAAGCATGATCGTATTACTCGCCGATGCCCGCGATGTATTACAGTATGTAGCCGCTCCGCCACCCGATATTATTGCCATCATAGAAAGCTTTCAAACCCACACAACAGTCATTTACAACAACGCCCTTGACTTCCCCAAAAACGTAGTAAGCAAAGACGGCAGCATAGCCATCCGCGTCACTACCGATCCATTCTGCAAAGCCCTCATAAAACGTTACCGAAAACCCATCATCTCCACCTCAGCAAACCTAAGCGGCCACCCCACGCCGTCTATTTACAAAATGGTAGAAGGCGAAATTATTTCCGGAGTTGACTATGTGGTAAAATGGCGGCAGGATGATGAAGTAATTAATACGCCGTCAAGGATTGTGAGAGTGGATGATAAGGGTGGGATTGTGGTGCTGAGAGGGTAGGCTAACTATTAGTTTTGTTTAGTTGGTCTATGCGCTTTCGTGAAATTTCCTTTGGCTGTAAGTATACCTAATTTTTTTAACAGATTTTCAGCTGCCTCCTTTGAAGAGTTAACTTCCTTCCTCTGCTTTTTTAAAGCTAATTCCAGTTTTTTCATTTCCTTATCGGTCATAAAACGAAAGTATAAATTGATATATCAAAGGTAAGAATTTATTGTATTTGCCGCAAATTATACCACATTACCAATCTGAATTATCTGCTTTAAACGGGTAGAAATATCTTTCCAATTTGTATTAAGGTTATAACAAATGGCTGAAGATATTTATCAGGTTTCAAGGATTGTGACGGTTGATGATGAGGAGAGATTGTGGTGTTGAAGAGGTATGCTGAACAAAATTCATTTCTTTTCGTTTGTGAAACATAATTTTCCTAACTTTATACAAAGTATTCACCGATATGAAACCTTTGCTCTGTTTATCTTTATCACTTCTTTTGCTGGCTGGATATAGTTGCACACACCCTGCCACTTCGCTGCCATCGCCACGGCATGAAAAAAGTGTTATAGATACAATTGCCGGTAGGCATATTTGGCATGGGACCGACCTCTTTGACGGAGGCACCCATATAATTAGCAATGACACGATAACAATAATAAAAGTAAATGATTCCACCATTACTTTTTCTCCGTTATATTCTTTCCTGCGCCCGTTAACATACGTTAAGACAGATTCGATAAACAAGTTTGTCATGTTCAATTTTCAAGGGATACCGCTTACATTATATTATTTTTATACTACTGATAGTTTACACTATATCGGCAATATCGGCGGGATACACAATGAACAAGCCAATATTTATACGCCATAGCCCATCAATGAGATTTCAGCTTGTTTGCATAACATTGTAATAGGAATTTGCTTAGTATTCAATCAATTTCCTCAAAATTTACGTTATGACTTACATTACTATAGATGACCATACTACAGAAGGTGAGAAGCTTGTTGCTTTTCTGAAAACCCAGAACTATATCGAAATTCTGGAAGAACCTAATGCCACAACTAAAAAGGCCATAAAAGACGTTGAGGCCGGCAAAGTTAAGAAGACGAAAAACCCGGAAGACCTATTCCATCAAATACTTGGCAAATAGTAACACTCACACCGATCTGTTTTAAAATCTGCTTTCCATTACCTCCGCAATAATTCAACTTATCAACCTATCAACTTATCAACCTATCAACCTATCAACTTATCAACTTATCAACTT
>CAIMDZ010000197.1 GCA_903839875.1 uncultured Bacteroidota bacterium | reverse complement strand
TGGATGTATGTGTCCCGCCCTTAGTTATCGACAGCAATTCATCCCTTTCCTGCTCCGTTAGTGTAACCTTGTACTTTTCCATAGTTTTTGCACAAAGGTACAAAAATTATGCGTCATAGTATGTGTGACATGACACTAGTATAGGTGCGAATAATTATAAATCAATAAGTTATCACCGAACTGACGTTAATTTAGTAAAATTGACCTGATTTTTCATCTGGAACGCCGGTAAGAGGTAAAACAACGATCCCCCGCATGTGCAGGGGATCGTTATAATGTACTCTGAAAATTAATTAAGCGATCTCAACATCAGCTCCTGCCTCTTTCAGCTTGTTGAATATATCTTCAGCTTCAGCCTTGCTGATGCCTTCTTTCACGTTCTTCGGAGCGCCATCTACCAGTTCTTTAGCTTCTTTCAAGCCAAGGCCGGTAAGATCTTTCACTGCTTTTACAACGTTCAGTTTAGAAGCGCCTGCGCTCTTCAATACTACATTGAAGGCAGTCTTTTCAACTGGTGCCGCAGCAGCTTCTGCGCCGGCTGATGCTGCAACTGCTACAGCAGCTGGTTCGATACCGTAATCGTTTTTCAATACGTCAGCAAGGTCCTTTACTTCTTTTACTGTAAGGCTTACTAAACTTTCAGCTAATGCTTTTACGTCTGCCATTGTATGATTTTTTAAAATTGTTTTTTAAAATTGTTTACTTTATAGTTGGTCTTGGAAGCCCTTTTTAAATTTGGCAATTTGAGAATTTGAAGATTTGAAAATGCCTTCAATTTCCGATTTGCCGTGATTAAGAAAATGAGTGAATTTTCAAATTTTCAAATTCGCTCATTTTCAAATTGATTACGCCTCTACTGGCGCTTCTTCTTTCGCCTCGTGGTGCTGCAGAAGGCCAGACATTATACGCTGAATCGGTGATAACAGCAAGCTGAGTACTTCGCCTATCAGTTCATTCTTCGTCTTTATCTTCGTCAGGTTCGCCAGTTCATTATCACCAGTGAAAATATCTGTGCCGATAAGCGCTGCTTTCAATACAGGTTTTTCACCCTTGATCTTTTTACGGAATGAGGTAAGGATCATTGCCGGCTCCTTGGGTGAATCTGAGAACATCAGCGCGGTAACACCGTGCAGTGACTCATATACTCCCGCGTATTTTTCATCATTAAAGCTCTCAAGCGCTTTCTTGATGAGGGAGTTCTTGGCAACCTTCATTTCCACATTCTTTTCAAAGCAAAGCCTGCGGAGCTTGCTCACCTGATCTACCGTCAATGATTCGGTATTGGTGACATAAAAATTGTTGTACTGGGAGAACTTTCCTTTCAGTACTTCTATTGCTTCATTTTTTTGAGCAGGTGTCATTTTGGTTAATTTGAAAATTTGAAAATGTGGTCCCGATAGCTATCGGGAGAAAATGGCACTTATAATTCTATGCCTTTTTTGTTTCCCAACTATTTTCAAAATGTTATTAATTAATTTTCAATTTCGCGCCGTGAATTTGCACATTATCACATTTGCACATTCATTACGCAACGGTCTTCGTATCAATCGTCAGCGCCGGGCTCATGGTACTTGCCATACATATCCCTTTCAGGTAATGTCCTTTTGCTGTAGCAGGCTTCAGGCGAACGAGGGTGTTGATCAGCTCCTGTGCGTTTTCAGCCAGCTTATTAGGCGCGAAAGATATGCGGCCTACTGATGCATGGATGATACCTGCCTTGTCTATCTTAAAGGCTATTTTACCGCCCTTTACTTCATTTACTGCATTAGCCACATCGTTGGTTACCGTACCTGTCTTAGGGTTCGGCATCAGGTTACGCGGTCCAAGGATCTTACCCAGGCGGCCTATCTTAGGCATTACCGATGGGGTAGCGATGATCACGTCTACGTCGGTCCATCCGCCTTCTATCTTAGATACGAATTCGTCGAGGCCTACAAAGTCAGCGCCTGCTGCTTTTGCTTCTGCCTCTTTTTCGGGTGTGCAAAGCACAAGCACGCGCTTGGTTTTACCGGTGCCGTGAGGAAGCGTCACTGTACCGCGTATTGCCTGGTCGGCTTTCTTTGGGTCAACACCCAGGCGGATATGCATATCCACTGAGCTATCAAACTTGGTGACGTTCACTGTTTTTACCACAGCGGCAGCCTCAGCAAGTGTATATTGTTTGCTTTTATCGAGCTTGGCTTCTACAGCCTTTCTTTTTTTAGTGATTGCCATTATCAAATGTTTTAATAAGGTAAATGATTTACTTAACCGTAATTCCTGCAGGAGGAGTGCCTTCAACTGTGAAGCCCATGCTGCGTGCAGTACCTGCTACCATGCTCATAGCGCTGGTAAGCGTAAAGCAGTTAAGATCAGGCATTTTGTCTTTGGCAATCAGTTCTACCTGTTCCCAGGTTACCTTACCCACTTTCATGCGGTTTGGTTCTTTAGAGCCACTTGGCTGTTTAGCCAGTTCCATCAGCTGGATAGCTGCCGGGGGAGTTTTGATAACGAATTCAAAACTCTTGTCTGTGTACACAGTAAGTGTTACGGGAAGTATTTTACCTATTTTGTCCTGCGTGCGGGCGTTGAACTGCTTGCAGAACTCCATAATGTTGACGCCCTTAGAGCCGAGCGCCGGGCCGATTGGCGGAGCCGGATTGGCCTGGCCGCCTTTTACCTGTAGCTTCACAAAGCCACTGATTTCTTTAGCCATTTAGTTTTTTTTGGTGTTAACGATGCTTTCCCTGACGTTGCCGCGTATGGTTTGCCATACTGAGCCCCGTCGAAGTATCTTCCAAATGCAATCTTATAAAAAGAGCGAAATTTGAATTGGAGTGCAAAGGTAAGTGAATTTTGTAATTCAACAATCAAAAGATTGAAAATATTTTTTCTTCCCCGCGGAAGCTATTAAAGCGAAGGAGAGAACAAGGCACTGCAGCAATGTATGTAGCGTAAATGCCGACAACCTTACCCTGTATACACATCTTATTCTTTAATCATTTTTAAGAATCATTTCCACTGCGAACTTGCCTACCGGCAGGCAGGTTGGGTAGCCCCGATGGGGCCCAACGGCTTTTTTACATCTAAAACTACTAACAGGTACCCTCGCTGAGGCATTCCATCCCGATAGCTATCGGGATCCTACAAATACATGTGTGTACACTGTAGCTACCGGCAGACAGGGTTGTTGGTGATACCAACAACGGCGGAAAAATGCATGAATTTACAGGTAAACCTCTTAGGTTTTATCGTTTCATATATTATCTTCGCTCTATTAATTAAATGCTCATGAAAAATATACTATTTACAATAATAATCCTGTTCTTTGGATATGGCGCCTGGTCGCAAACCGGACTTATTGCTCATTGGAATATGAACGGAAATACTAACGACAGCTCAGGAAACGGACACAACGGTCATGGCAATAACCTGACCCCGGCAATTGGCAAAGACGGTGTTATGGGGCATGCATGGTATTTTAATGGGGTGAATAGTTCAATCACCATTCCATATTCGCCTGCACTCAATGTTAATTCGTATACCATCGCCGCAACTATAAAAGTACAGGGTTTTTATTCAGGGCCATGCTTAGAGAATATTATATTCACACGTGGAACCACTAATGTATCGAGCGGTATTTACCATTTACAGTTCAATGATTTTCCGGCAGGCGCTACCTGTTCATCCGCTCCTGATACCGCCATTGAATGTTTTGTAACGGTCGCCTGCTCCAATACCGCATCGTTAGGAGGTAGCTGGCCATCCTATAATTATACCCCACATGTTGCGGAGAATGTATGGTACAATGTGGTAGGAACATTCAATGATACGGTTTTTAAAATTTATGTCAACAATGTGCTGATGTCAACAATAACATCGTCTACTCCCGGAGTGCCAATAGGAACAAGTACTGACAGCGCATCAATTGGGTACGATACCTATCAGGCAGGAGCTGGGGACACATATGCTTTTAAAGGCGTTATTGATGACATCAAATTGTTTAACCGGGCCTTAAGTGACAGCGAAGCAGTGCACCTGACCACAGAAGTAGATATTGTTAATGCAAAAGAAATAATTTCGGTTTATCCTAACCCGGCAACAAAAGAATTAACTGTATCTGCAGCCAACCTGGTGAAGACCATATCTATAAATAACATGGTGGGACAAACGATATTCAGCAATGAATACAATGCTGAAAATATAAATGTAAATGTGGCTGATATACCTTCCGGTGTGTACTTTATTAGAGTTAATGGGACTGAAGTGAGGAGGTTTGTGAAGGAGTGAAATTCCTTATAAAATTAAAACTTACATAACAAACAATATTTTCATTTTCCCTCTTCCAAATGTCCCATATTTTCATTAAATTTGATGCGTACATATTGTAATTTATATACTTAGCCAACCTTTTGGGTATGAAGGGTGGTCTTAGGAATATTGAGCGCCCAAATATTATGAGGAAATTCCTTACTCGTTTTGCGATATTTTTATTTTTTTTCTTTTCCCTTCATGGTATTGGGTTGTATGGTCAGCAGGCTACTGTTCATCAGAAAAATGCATTGAATGCCGGTGTTAGGAATTATACGACGTTTACCAATCCAAATACCAACAACAAGACTGAAGCTTTAACCAATAATCCGGGGTATGAACAGCACTCTGAGATAGGGATGCTGTTTGCAGAGACTCCTTGTGATAATTGTTATGAACTGATTGGCAGAAGAACAGAAATATCGAAGACCTTCATAAAATCAGGTACGAATGGCCGCGATATACTGCAACAGACCTCGGGCGGGGCGATGCACTATAGGGGGCCGAATGGGGAGTGGCTGACAATAAAATCACAACTAAAGCCTGTTGGAAATGCAGGTGGCACTTTTGCAGCCTATGAACAGGAAGTGCCGGTGGTAATCAGTCCGGCATACAAATTCTCATCGCTTGGAAAGAATGGACAAATCTTTAAGTACAATAACAATCTTGAACTCATTTATGCACAATTCGATGGCCCTGAAGTTTCACTTGGCGCTGCTGATTATAGTCATTATACAGCAGGTGATGACGGGGTGTATATCACCAACGCCTGGCCTGGCATTGATATTGAAATGTTTGAAGTGCGCGGGGCGATAAAAACGAACTTCCTGATCAACCACGCCATGCCCAACATATATCATATGGGCATGCTGCTGATAAGAGACCATCTGGAAATGGGCGCTTTGTGGGCAATAAAGTCACAATCCGGCAGCAACTACGGCAACCTGGAAGTACTGAATGCAGCAGGTGAGCAAGTATATGCTATATCGGCAGCTACGGCATTTCAAAAGGCAGCACCTACAAAAACAACGCAATTTCTGCCTTACTACATCAAGGGCAACATACTGGATATAGCAATTCCGGGAGAAGTGCTTAACAGACCCGAAGGCGCATACCCTGTGGTTATTGACCCGCTGGTTACCACAGCCACTCCGTCAACAGTGAATGGAAGTACCTACAGCGCAGGCTGGACAACAGGATGCGTTTATAACAATCCTGCCACAGTACCTGCAAAGACCACCATAACGGATGTGCAGTTTACCTTTCAGTATGTAACAGGTGGCGGCGCACTGCTGAATAACGGGGCTTACGATTTCAAGTTGGGTACCTGCAGGAGCCCATCGGTTTCTACACTTTACTGGAATTGTAACAGCGTGCTTTCAGGAACTTGTGATGCATTGCTTGCAACCATTTATGCACAGATCTCACCTTGTCTGCCGCCGCCACAATGCGCGGCCTATGACCTGAACCTGACAATGAATTTTTACCAGAATTATGCCCTGACAGCAGCATGCAATCCTGCCTATATTATGGCAGGTACTCCGCTGACAATTACTATTTCAGGGCATACAATAGATCCGGGAACAGTAACCGCAACAGCATCATCCATTTGCCAGGGACAGTCAACAGTGCTTTCTGCGACATCGCTTTATGGGGTGCCTCCTTACACTTATGTATGGTCTCCGGGTGGCGCTACGGGCGCAACAAATACAGTAAGTCCGTTGAGTACAACGACCTATACTGTGACTGCAACAGATGCATGCGGAAATGCAAGTGCTGCTACAAAGACAATCAATGTTAATTCTGTGGCTCCCATCAGTGGTGTTACAACACTATGCCTGGGGGGGACTTCACCACTTAGTTGTACACCAAGCGGTGGAACCTGGGCAAGCAGTAATACTTCCGTAGCAACGATCGGATCATCAAGCGGAATTGTTACCGGAGCGGGAATGGGAACAGCAACCATTACTTATACTTCTACGGCCGGCTGCACTGCTACTGCAAATGTGATTGTGAAGCCGCCGGTATCGCCGATAACAGGTTACATGGCTGTATGCCAGGGCAGTACCACATCGCTCAGCGACGGTACTCCACTCGGTACATGGAGTTCAGGATCGCCAGGAGTTGCAACCATAGGATCGGCAACAGGTTTTGCATCCGGTATTTCAGGCGGAACGGCAACAATTACTTACGCAACAAACGGAGCCGGCTGTTATGCAACATCAACGCTGACGGTAAATCCACTTTCTGCTATTACCGGCACACTGACCATATGTGTTGGCGGATCAACTTCGCTTACCAATGCAGTGCCCGGCGGGACCTGGAGTACAGCATCGTCATTGATTACGGTGGGTTCTGCCACCGGTGTGGTTAACGGAATTTCGACGGGGACTGCGCTTGTAACTTATACTACACCTGCGGGATGTGTAGCCACAACATCGGTTGTGATCAATTTCCTAAGCCCTATAACCGGCACAATGAATGTATGCCAGGGGAATACAACCACACTGAGTAATGCTTCAGGTGGCGGTGTATGGGTGAGCGGAAGTACCGGTGTGGCGACGATTGGCAGTTCATCGGGAATCGTGACTGGCCTTGCCGCAGGGACAACGCTAATATCATATACAATACCCGGAGGGTGTTTTACATCAGCCACGGTTACCGTGAATCCAATATCACCGATAACCGGAACACCGGGAGTATGTGTCGGCGGATCAACAACCCTTAGTGATGGGGCAGGACCGGGAACCTGGAGCAGCAGCAATACCTCGGTAGCTATCATAGGTTCATCAAGCGGGATATTGACCGGGGTAACTGTCGGCACATCAACCATCAGTTATACTTCTGCTGCCGGCTGCAGTGCAGGCGCTTTAGTAAATATTACCTTACCTACGCCAACAACCGGAGTTGCCACCATATGCCAGGGCAGCGCTGCAACACTGAGTAACAGTACACCCGCAGGGATATGGACCAGCAGCAATAGCGCAGTTGCATCCGCAGGCAGTTCAAGCGGTATCATATCAGGAATTAACGGCGGAATGGTGAATATTACTTATGCCACACCGGCAGGATGTGCTGTAGTCACACAGTTTACGGTAAATCCGAATCCGCCGATAACAGGGATTACCACATTATGTGTGGGAACTACAACAACACTCAGCAGTAGTGCCGGAAGTGGCTCATGGAGTTCGGGTTCAACGGGTGTCGCTACAATTGATGCGTCGGGTGGGGTTGTCTCAGGTATTTCTGCCGGAACATCTTTAATAACTTACTCTACCGTAGCGGGATGTATTGCAACAACAACGGTGACGGTTAATTTACCTACACCAATTATGGGAGCGTCTACAGTATGCCAGGGAGCTATTACAACATTAACTGACGCGGCTCCGGGTGGAATATGGAGCAGCAGCAGTACAGGCTCAGCCACAGTGGGCTCTTCTTCAGGTGTGGTAACAGGTGTGTCAGGTGGTGTGGTGACAATCAGCTATACTACAGCTACGGGATGTGTTGCAACTGCTGTGGTTACTGTAAATCCGATAATGCCGGTAACAGGCACAGGAACAGTATGTGCCGGAAGTATAACTACCTTGAGTGATGTTACACCGGGTGGAACCTGGAGCTCATCTGGAACCTCAACTGCAACTGTAGGGAGTTCGTCAGGAGTTGTGACCGGGATTTCTGCAGGCACTGTTGCTATCATTTATACAACAGGAGCGGGATGTACGACTGGCTATATTGTTACTGTTAATCCCATACCGGGACCAATAACAGGGAGTACCCTGATATGCAGTACCACAACCCTGGGAAATTCAGTATCCGGCGGCACATGGACGTGCAGCAATCCTTCTGTAGCATTAATCAGTGCCTTTTCGGGATTGATAACGCCACTAGGCCCCGGTGTTGTTACCATCACCTATACTTTAACAGGTGGTTGTTTTACAACAACCAATGTTACCGTTGATCCGGTTGCACCTATTACCGGAGTGACCAATGTATGCCAGGGAAGCACAGCCACACTGAGCTATCCGCAACCGGGTGGCACATGGAGCAGTCTTGGAACATCTATAGCTACAGTGAATGGTACTACAGGCATAGTAACAGGCGTAAACGCCGGTGTAACAACAATAAATTACACAACACTGTCGGGATGTGTTGTAAGCATTAGCCTGACGGTTAATCCGATAATGCCCATTACCGGAGCGCCGGCTGTTTGCCAGGGAAGTACAACAACATTGAGTGATGGCGTACCGGGCGGAATATGGACCAGCAGCAATACTTCAGTAGCAAATGCCGGTTCATCATCAGGCATTGTTACTGGTTTATCAGGCGGGACCACCAACATTATTTATACAACTTCAGCAGGTTGTACTGCCACAATGATAGTAACAGTAAATCCATTCGCATTGATAACAGGGGCATCTTCTGTTTGTGCGGGAAATACTACCACACTGAATAATGCAGTTACCGGCGGTAGCTGGAGCAGTACTGTTACCGGCGTTGCAACCATTGATATATTATCAGGCCTTGTCACAGGGATATCAGCAGGAACAACAACTATTGATTATACAACAGCAGCCGGATGTATTGCCACATACTCATTTACCGTTTATGCTACGCCTGCTGCAATTTCAGGCATGCCTGTAGTTTGTGAAGGAGCAACAAACTTATTAACGAATACACTCCCCGGGGGAGTATGGAGCAGCAGTGTTCCTGCTGTGGCAACAATTGGGTCAGGTACAGGGCTGGTGTCGGGTATCTCTGCGGGAACAACTATTATCAGCTATACAACTACGTCCGGTTGCTATGCATCAACAATCTTAACTGTTAATCCCCTGTCAGCCACCTCCGGAATTTCGGCAATTTGCGTCGGCGGGTCAGCTACATTGGCTAATACTACCACTGGCGGAGGGACATGGAGTTCTGCATCAACAGGTATTGCTACTGTTGGTTCAGGTACAGGCCTGGTGACAGGAGTATCTGCCGGGATATCGGATATACGATTTACGACAGGTGCAGGATGTGTTGCGCATTTCAATATTTTGGTCAATCCATTGCCTTCAGCGATAGGAGGTGTACCCAAGGTGTGTGTGTTAGCTACAACAACATTGACAAATACCCTTTCGGGCGGGACGTGGAGTATCAGCAATCCTGCGGTGGCTACAATAGGCGCCGGTACAGGAATAGTAACAGGCGTATCACCGGATACGGTTACTGTCACCTATACTTCTTCAGCAGGTTGTGTCAGCACTATAGTAATAACGGTGAACCCATTGCCAATGGCTATTACCGGTACAACCTCCATTTGTGCAGGGAGTACTACCACACTCAATGATGCAACCGCAGGTGGGTACTGGAGTTCAGGAGCCACTGCAATCGCAACCGTGGGCTCTGTCACCGGTTTGGTAACAGGAATTTTGGCCGGTATTACAACCATTAAATATACCATGCCTTCAGGTTGTTTTGTAACAACAGGATTTACGGTAAATGCAATGCCGGCTGCTATCACGGGTGCGGCAGAAGTTTGTGAAGGCGGCATAACCACTTTGTATAATTCCTTGCCTGGCGGTTCGTGGAGCAGCAGTGCAACAGGTATAGCAACAATCGGGGCAGGGACCGGAGTTTTATCAGGAGTTACGGCGGGTATCGCTACGATAACATACATGACTCCTGCGGGGTGCTATGTAGTCAGGAATGAAACCGTAAACCCTACGCCTGTGATCAGTGTTATCTCCTCTTCCAATCCTACAACGTGTGTTACAAACGACGGAACTATTACACTGGCAGGTATGACCGCGTTTGCAACGTACACGGTAAACTATCTATTTGGCAGTACACCTGTTACCGTTGTCCTGACGGCAAATGTTTCGGGACAGTTGAAAATAACAGGATTAGCTGCCGGAACCTATTCCAATTTTGCAGTAACTACCACATTAGCGTGTGAATCCAGCACCAGGCCAGGGCCTGTAGTGCTGACACTGCCTCCGGCTCCATCGGCTCCTGTAGCGGCAAATAATTCTCCTATCTGCGCAGGCAGCGCATTGGACCTAACAGCAACAGATGTCATCACCGGTGTAACCTATTCGTGGACCGGGCCAGGCGGATTTTCCTCTACTTTGCAGAACCCTGTACTGAATCCATCAACCCTGGCTGAATCCGGAACCTACAGCGTTACTGCTACGAAACTAGGCTGTGTATCCGCAATCGCGACTACTAATGTGGTAATACATCCGATACCAAACATATCAAAGATCACCTTTACAAATCCTTCCACCTGTCAGGGCAGCGATGGGTCAATAACTATACAGGGATTGGCTGCAGGCGTTTCTTATACCGTAAACTATACATTCAACGGTGCTCCGGTCAATGTTACGAAAGTTGCAGATGGTTCAGGCAATGTTACAATTACGGGGCTTAAAGCAGGGACGTACAATGGATTTACTGTTAGTTCCTTTACCTGCCTTTCCAACACGGCAGGACCTGTGACATTAATGGACCCTAATCCGCCGCAGGCTCCGATGATAATAAGCAATAGCCCTATATGCAGTGGCAGGACGCTTTCCCTGGGTGTAACGAATTCCAATACCGGCTGGACTTATGACTGGACCGGACCTAATGGATTCAGCTCTAACCTGCGTGATCCTCAGGTGCCGAATGTAACTTTGGCAGATTCAGGATTGTACCGATTAACTGTAAAATATCTTAATTGTCCCTCATCTGCCTCTGTGAACGTGATCGCGTATCCGCCGGTTGTATTGTTTGGTGTTACCCCCAGCCAGACTATCGCTTTCGGGAGCAGTATAACACTGAGGGCAAGTGGCGCTGAATTTTATTTGTGGTCGCCCAATGACGGAAGTTTAAATTTTTTGAATCTGGATTCTACCAAAGCTACACCACAGCAAACAACAGTGTATGTACTGGAAGGATTCAACAGGTTTGGATGTGCAGACTCTGCCGTGATCACAATTTCGGTTGACTACAACATCATTGAAGGCGTACCTAATGCATTCACTCCGAATGGCGACGGGAAGAATGATGTTTTTAAAATAGAGAATGCCAGGTACGATAAGCTGGTTGACTTCAGTATTTATAACCGGTGGGGGCAGCAGGTGTACCATAATAACTATGATATCAACCAGGGATGGGATGGTACTTTCCATGGGGTGCAGCAGGACCTTGGCACTTATAATTACAATATTATCGTTACTGATCCGATGGGTAACACCAAACAATTTAAAGGGACGGTGATATTGGTGAGGTAGCCCCTGAACCCCTGAAGGGGACCATGCATTTGGCTTTGGTAGAATACTCATCTATTTGCTCACATCCGCGATTTCAGTTTTTCCCTTGTTTTATATTTTTATCATTGGAAATAAAAAAGCCCCGTTTCCGGGGCGTTGAGTTTAGTTTTTTATTGCTGCAATTCCCGGTAGCTCCTTCCCTTCAAAGTACTCAAGCATGGCGCCGCCGCCGGTGGATACGTAGCTTACTTTGTCGGCATAACCGAATTTATTGACAGCAGCAACGCTGTCGCCTCCGCCAACAAGAGAGTAGGCGCCGTTCTTAGTGGCCTGAACAACTGCATCTGCAATTGCTTTGGTGCCATGCTGGAATTTATCCATTTCAAAAACGCCCATAGGACCGTTCCAGAGAATGGTTTTGGATTCAAGGATTATCTTTCTGAATTGTTCAATAGCCATCAGTCCGATATCAAGCGCCATCCATCCTTCAGGGACTTCAGAACTCAGGCCTGAAGAGGTATTTGCATCAGCTGCGAATTTATCAGCAATGATGCTATCGGCAGGCAAGTGGATACAAACTCCCTTTTCTTCCGCTTTTTTAAGAAGCGCCAGCGCCATATCCAAACGGTCATCTTCACAAAGTGAATTTCCTATCATTCCTCCTTCTGCCTTAAAGAATGTATATGCCATACCACCACCAATAATAATATCGGTTGCTTTATCCAGCAGGTTTTCGATGATGAGAATTTTGTCGGATACCTTGGCGCCGCCAATGATAGCGGTAAATGGTTTTTGGTTGTTGTGCAATACGTTTTCTGCGGCGGTCACTTCGCCTTCCATACATAATCCAAACATCTTTTTGTCGCCGGGGAAGAACTGCGCGATGACTGCGGTTGAAGCATGTGCGCGGTGGGCAGTGCCAAAGGCATCATTGACATATACATCGCCGAGCTTTGAGAGCTTTTCTGCAAAGTCTTTGTCTCCTTTTTCTTCCTGCTTATAATAGCGAAGGTTTTCGAGGAGGAGTACTTGTCCGGGTTTGAGGTTGGCTGCTTTCTGAAAAGCATCGTCACTGATGCAGTCACCGGCAAATTGCACTTCAATGCCGAGCAGATTTGACAGGTAAGGCACAACGGGTTTTAACGAAAAATCAGCCAGCGTGAGGTTTGGCTTCTTTTCTATGTCCTTCAGCGGACGGCCCCAATGGCTCATAAGAATGATGCAACCACCGTCAGTCAATACTTTTTTAATGGTTGGCAATGCCGCACGGATGCGTGTATCATCTGTGATAGTACCGTTCTTTATAGGTACATTAAAGTCAACGCGGATAAGCGCTTTTTGGTTTGCGAAATTGTGTGAGGAAAATGTGGACATGTTTTATAAAGTCAAAAGTTAAAAGTGAAAATACGGAACTTGTAATTATAACTCCTTTCGGATTTCGGTTTCATGGCGTATTTACAAAAGTGATATTGCCTAAGATTCTTGATGCGTAGAAAAGAACGGCGCTAATATCTTCTGTTTCAAGAACAGGATGTTCTTCGAGTATTTGTTCTCTAGTCATACCATTAGCGAGCATCTCAAGCATATCAGTAACCTGGAATCGCAAACCCCGAATAATGGGTTTGGCTCCGGAAATACCTTTATCATATGTAATCCGACTAATCAACTGGTCAATTTCTGCTTGCATCGGCTTTTAAATTTACAGCAAAAATATAAAAAGCCTTCATAGAGAAGGCTTTTTATGGGTGTATATAATTATTAATCTTATTTGCTGATTAGCCCTGCAAAATATTTCACTGTACGTACTAACTGGCTTACATAGCTCATTTCGTTATCGTACCAGCTTACGGTTTTAACCAGTTGAGCATCTCCTACGGTCATTACCCTGGTTTGGGTGGCATCAAACAATGAACCGAAAGATGTGCCAATGATGTCGCTGCTTACAATTTCATCTTCATTATAGCCATAGCTTTCGTTAGCTGCAGCCTTCATTGCCGCATTAATTTCGGCTACTGTAGTTTTCTTGTTTAATATAACAGTAAGTTCTGTAAGTGAACCTGTTATAGTAGGTACGCGCTGTGCTGAACCATCGAGTTTTCCTTTCAGTTCGGGAAGTACAAGACCGATAGCTTTTGCGGCGCCGGTAGAGTTGGGTACAATGTTCTCAGCTGCGGCACGGGCACGGCGAAGGTCGCCTTTCGCATGTGGTGCATCGAGGGTATTCTGGTCATTTGTGTAAGCATGAACGGTGAGCATAAGACCGGTAACAATGCCATAAGAATCGTTAAGGACTTTTGCCATTGGAGCCAGGCAGTTGGTAGTGCATGATGCGCAACTGATAACGGTTTCGCTGCCATCAAGTATATTATGGTTTACATTGAATACAACAGTTTTCATGTCACCTGTGGCAGGCGCTGAGATAACCACACGTTTTGCGCCGGCTTTTATATGGCCTTCCGCTTTTTCTTTATCAGTAAAGAATCCGGTGCACTCCAGAACTACATCAACACCATGAGCACCCCATGGAATCTGTGAGGGGTCTTTCTGCGCATAGATAGTTATTGACTTACCATTCACAACTATTGAGTTGTCAGTATGGGTTACATCCTGTCCAAAACGACCCTGTGCAGTATCGTATTTCAGGAGATGAGCCAGAACATTCGGCTTTGTAAGATCGTTGATAGCTACTACTTCAATGCCTTCCATATTGTATATCTGGCGGAAAGCAAGACGGCCGATGCGGCCAAAGCCATTGATGGCGACTTTTACTGTGTTCATTTTATGAGATTAATTAAAGAACGTTTTTAAAAATGTGGCGCAAAGGTACGTAAAAGGATAATTGGTTAATAGGTTTTTAAGTTAATAGTTCAGACTTGTTATTTGTTTTGGTCATATGTCTGGCTTGCAGGGTTTTTAAATTGTACTTATTATAATATTTGGTTGATAATGATGTTTACAGCATAATCGGATTCCCATCTGCCATAATATTTCCCGGATTTTTCGTGTTTGTTTCAACGGCCTGGCCGCACTTATAGTCCAAAGACCTTTAATGAATCCCTTTTGCATCAAGCGCTTGCTGGTAGGCACGGGCATTTTTCATTTGTTCCTCAAAGTTTGACGCAAAAACAGAGTAGCCGCTGAAATCATCCTTTGCGCAGAAATATAGGTAAGTAGTTTTGGGCGCTTCCAGAACGGCTTGTATAGTATTCATGGATGGGGTACAAATAGGGCCGGGAGGGAGGCCTTCATACATATAGGTATTAAAGGGTGAGTTGGTCTGGAGCATTGCGCCGGTTACCCTGCGGATGGTAAAATCGCCGATGACAAATTTAACAGTCGGATCGGCCTGGAGTTTCATTCCTTTATTAAGGCGGTTGATATAGACGCTGGCAATGTTTAGTTTGTCATCATTCATGTTTGTTTCTTCATCAACTATTGATGCGATGATGGTAGCCTGGATAGGAGTAAGCCCTTGTTTTTTGGCCTGCTGTTTGCGTTCTGCATCCCAGAACCTGGTAAAGTTATCTGCAATTTTTTTGAAGGCCTTATCT
This sequence comes from uncultured Bacteroidota bacterium, assembly GCA_903839875.1. Taxonomy (GTDB): domain Bacteria; phylum Bacteroidota; class Bacteroidia; order Chitinophagales; family Chitinophagaceae; genus Nemorincola. Next base: position 5,727 of record CAIMDZ010000197.1, on the reverse strand, counting down.
GCGGTAGTATTCCATTTGAAAAAGTAGGTGTTAGGCACGATAGCGCACATTGCGGTATTTGAATCAAGGCCATATCCGGCAAGAAAAACAGGGTCGTGCAACATTTGTTTTATTGCCAGTGAATCCGCTTCAAGGTTAGATGAAATAAGATTCACGAAGTCCTGCTTGGTACGGAGTTTGTTGATTACCAGGTTCACCTGGATTTGTCTGCCCGCATGAAGCATACGTATGATATTGTAATTATTCATGCCCTTTGTGATCTTGTACTTACCGGGATGAATATGCGCAGGTAGCTTGCCCAGTTTTGCCAGTAGGTCGAAGCTGAACAGGTCGGAAATAAATCCACCTTCTTCCAGCGCTGATTTAAGTTTATTGTAATCAGATCCTGTATGGACATACAGGAATTCACCGTTTTTGAAAGTTCCGGTATTAGGGCCAAAGATTCCGTACCCCCCCACCATTACCAGTGCCATTATAATGATTGAAAAATAGGTAAACCAACTTCTTTTCTTTTTTGCTGCAGCCATGATGCTAAGTTAATTGAAATGGTCAAAAGGAAAAGTGAATTATTCCACCAGCTTCGTCCCGGTTTGGGTAAACTCGATCATGCGCTTTTTGTATAATGACCCCATGGTCATCTTAAACGATTTCTTGCTGATGCCGAAGAAGGAATAGATATCCTCAGGGCTGGATTTATCATTGTAAGGAAGATAGCCATTGTTTTCTTTTAGTAAGGCCAATATCTTTTCTTCTTCGGTTTGCACTTTTGCGTAGCCTTTCTCTCCCAGTACAACATCAATTTTATTATCAGGCCTTATATGCTTGATGAAACCTTTTACTTTTTCACCAGTCTCCAGTTCCCGGAAGACCTCGTTGAAGTGTAATAATCCCAGGTGGCGGCTGTTTATGATGACTTTATAACCGATGTCCGTTTTCTGATAAACAACAAGGTCAACAGAATCACCCACTTTTATGGACAGCTCGTAATTGCTGAGGTATTTATCTATTTTTTCGGTGGCAGTGACACGGCCTGTTCGCTCGTCAATGAAAAGTCTTACTAATCTTTTGTCGCCGGGTTTCATTTTTCTTTCCTGCATGGAAATAGGAATGAACACATCCTTCATGATACCCCATTTAAGGAAGGCCCCTGATGGATTTACATCAGCGACTTCCATCATGGCTATCTCACCTACTACGGCAATTGGTTTTTGCGTGGTGGCAATGATTCTGCCTTCATTATCGTGGTAAATGAAAACGGATATTTCATCTTCGGGTTTTAAACCCGCCGGTACGAACCGTTTGGGCAGCAGTATCTCATCTTCACCTCCATCGAGGTACATGCCGAAGTCAACTTCTTTAACAACTTTAAGCGTATTATATTGGCCTACATTCACCATTTGCGCAGCAAGATACGGGGTTTGGGTGATATGTTTATTTTCATTTTATCCTTTTAGGTTTTACATCACCATAAAAATAATCATTCCAGATTCTGGTTGCAAGATTATCAGTGGGATGTGTTTGTTCGTAGCTGGCAATTATATCTTTTACATCGTTGTATCGCAGCCAGCATAAGTCCCAGGATCGGTAAACATTACCATTAATAGTTGACCCAGGCGCAAACGGTACGATGTTTGTTATCTGGATGTGGATATCGCTGCCTGTTTTATTGATGGTCCACTCTTCTATAACCTTTATAGTGTGAAAGAACGTGATAACTAAATCGTGTTTAATGATTTTTTGCATCTCCTGGCCAGTTATTGGGTCTACAACAATAGTTGTGTCGGGAATACCCCCATAGCCGTCTTTATTTATCTGCGCTCCTGATTCGTCATATGCTTTTATTCTTCCCCCGGCTACGGGAATACCGATCAGGGTCAAGATTGTTGTATCTGTATTCAAATCTTTTAAATGATGAGCCTCCATTTCTTTTTTGTCTGACAAATCAAAAAGCCGCGCCACCCTGGTTTTAAACAGGTTGTCGTTGTTTTGTTCACTATCTGAAAAGTAGTCATTCCTTAAACGCATCGTAAATGTATTATCAGGATGCTTTTTGTCGTACCGTTCTAAGATACCGGTCATGTCTGCATACTTCAGCCAGAACATTGCCTGCACTCCCCGAAAGTCGTAATTCACATAAAAATTCCGTACCGGAGCTATACCTGCAATATGAATATCAGTAGCGCCTGTATATGGGTTGAATGTCCATTCTTCCAGGATCCTGTATTTATAAACGCTGTCGTAATCAAAATCCTTAACCCTAACGTTTGTTGTCAGGTTCCCTGTCTGGTAATCACGAGCCACAGTGGTGTCCGGGCTTATACCCAACAGGCTTATAAGGTCATTAACCATTAGCCTTGTGGTAAAGTTGTGATCAATAGTTGACCAGGCGGATATTTTTCCCTGCAATGCATCGCTGATCATCATTTGAGCAAGAGATGTATCCTTACTTATGTTCTTTAAGTGTGCGGTGTTTTTATTCCTTATTTCTATTTCCCGCGTTACATTTTTTTTCCAAACAACGCCTTTGTTGTAAATGCTATTTTGCGCACTTGCAGGGTGCAAAGAAATGAGCATTATTATACTCATCAAAATTTTGCTGTGAAAAAAACTATTCATACGGCGGCATTTAATAAGCTGCTTTATTTTGGTTTCACATCACTCAGAAAATAATCACCCCATATATGCAATGCCAGAGAATTGTCAGGATGGTATTGTTCGTAGTGAGCAAGCACTCCGACTAATTCATTGTAGTGAATCCAGAATATCGCCTGCATACCGCGGAAGGTACCACCCTCATTAAATATTTCTCTCAAAGGCGCTACTCCTGTAATATGTATATCCGTATTGCCGGTGGAGGGGTCGAAGGTCCATTCTTCCAGCAGCCTGTATTTGTGTACCGCATCGGGATCAAAATCGTGGTTTATGATCTTTATAGTTTCTCCGCCAGTCACAGGATCCACTAACATTACAGTATCCGGTTTGGCTATAAGCATATCATTTATCTCTTTCACCGTAAGCTTTGTTGTGAAACTATGATCGTAATTGGAATACGCTGTAATACGTCCGGCTTTTATTTCTTTCAGGATCATTTCAATCAAAGTAGTATCATTGGATACATCTCTGAGGTGGTGTACTTTTGTGTCCTCTTTTGTCTGCATGTCTAATTCGCGAAATACCTGTTTTTTCATAACAGTACCGGAACTCTTTGTTTTCTGTGCATAAGCCATGCTGGTTCCCAATAGCAAAAAAGCAACAATTAATCCCTTAACAATTTGATGGATATTCATACCTGTGAAATTTAATATAAAAGTAGTCGTAATTAAAATAGAATACAAAGTAAATACCTTACAAAATGGTATTCACATGTACACAATGAACCCTTCAAGGTGGGAATAAATTGTTTAACGAACTTAAACTTGTGGCATATTATCCGAATGCTGTGGCGTATATATACAGTAGTCGGGGTAAATTTGTGTATTACAATACGGGTTTTGCGAGCTTAAAAACGTAAGCCGGGCACTATATAAATGATAATAAATTGCGCCTTTGCATGAAAACTGTTTTGCACAAATCTACGCCGCGTGAATTATAGTAAAACACGGTCACGCTTTCCGCTTGATGCTGCAGCCAATTGACTTTGTGGTTTTGGGGTTGACTTCTTTACCGGCTATCATTGCATTGATCGCATCCTGTATATACATTCTCTTATAGCTCTCAGGGTTTGATGGATTGTCGTTCATCGCGCCTTTGTACACCAGTTTACTTTTGTTGTCGAACAGGAAAACCTCAGGTGTATGGTTGGCGCCAAAAAGATCGGCGAATGCCGAATTTTCATCTACAAGGTATGGAACCGTATATTGCTGTGCCTTTGCAAATTTTGCCATAGCATCATATGAATCATCATCGCCGCGTTTTGCCTCATTGGAATTGAAGATTACCATACCTATATTATGTAATGCAGCAAACTCCACTGTTTTTTTAGTCATGCCCTCATTTTTTAATACAAACGGGCAAGTGTTGCAGGAGAACATGACCAGCAGGCCGTTCTTGCCCATTTCACCCTGCAGCGACGTAGTGCTGCCATTGGCATTACGCAGCATTTTTCCGGGTGCAGGTAAAGCATCGCCTGGGTTTAATTTGTCTGTTGACTGGGCAATAGCGGGATTAAAAGCAATGAATGCAAGAAAGGAGGTAATTGCCAGAATGGTGTTTCTCATGAGCCTATGTTTTTGTGTAAAATTAAGCGAAAAAAGTACACAACAGCGATAGAAGTGAAATAATAAACAGAGAGTTAAAATAATCGGTTCAAACGTCCCCCAAACTATTTCGTTTCCAGGCTTATATTTTCATCCCCTTCCCTATAAGGCAGGTAAGTAACGATAAACTGGAACATTTCGTCTGTAGCCCTCATACTGCCGTTCTGGTCGCGAACCAGTTGAGGTGGGTTGAAGGGGTTGTTATGATTGTTTGTGGTATTATCATAAACACCTTCGGCAACTATTGTGCTGCCCTTGGGTATCTTCACCATTTTTTTAAACGTATAAAAATACTGCCAGCTAAAATCCCAGCGCGGAATGGAAATGAGCCGTATGGTATCGCCATTCGGTTGCAATGCGTAGGCCTTAAAGCTTTTACCAAGCAGGTGCATGTGCGGATTGATGGTGACAATGGAAATATCCCGGGGCACTACAAATTTGCTGTAGACCTGCTTGACTGTATTCGGCATGATTATGAGGTCAGGCAAAACCGGGGCATTACCAAAGGAGCTTAAAGTGCCTATCTGAAATTCCTGAAGCGGCCTTTGTGGCGGTACGCGTGAAAAGAAGATATTGATGTAGGAGCTGTCGAGTATATCATCCTTGTTGGTGAATCCGTAATGCAGATCATTGAGCAGGAAAACGCCTTTGCGGGGAAGTACATAACCACCTATTCTTTCGGGGTATTTTTGACCATAAACACCCGGCAGATAGTTGACTACAGATTTCTCCAGCACGGGGTAGGTGCCATCGTCATTGGGCAGCCCCAGTTTTTCAAATGCCTTGCGCAATGAGGCTGTGTCTTCAACCATATCAACGACGCGCTCGCCGGCAAAAACATCTTTCTTTTTGTCGAAAAAGTACTTCACCATATCGCCGTTCACATGATGCACTACGTTTTTATTGCCCGGCATAAATTCGATGAGTGCAGCAAAGGTATCTGCCGGCAATTCGAAAGGAACTTTCACCAAAAGGAATTTATCAGAGTTGTTGGCTTTTAATAAAATGGGTTGTACTGCTATCCTCATGTCAGGGGTTCCTGTTTCAGAACCAATGGGATAATTCGGTAAAGGAGGTTGTTTGTCCTTAGGCCCTTCAGAAGTGCCCTGTGCTACCCATTTTTCTATAATCTTTATTTCACGGTCCATCAGGGTTCTTTGCCCGATAAACTGTGTGTAATGCGGGTCAGCGGGCCATGGAGGCATGATGCGTTCCTTAACAACATAGGCAGATGATGCTGCATTCTTTTTCGCGTCTTCGTAGGTGACAAGGGAAAAATGTGCATTCCCTCCCGGCCTGTGGCAGATGTTGCAGTTACTGTTAAATATAGGTGCTATGTGTTCGGTAAAGGTTATGGTTGCAGGTATATCATTATTGTTTTTGCAGGCTGTAATGAATAACAACAAGACTGCAAGGTTGTGCCACACCTTCGGTATCCAGATGTGCCACACCTCCGAGGTGTGGCACATCT
>CAIMDZ010000196.1 GCA_903839875.1 uncultured Bacteroidota bacterium | reverse complement strand
GATAGAATAGTGCATTAACGAAACATGGATTTTGCGAGCTTGATAACTACATAATGTGTTTATTAGCAAACAATTATTACTCGTGTCTTTGCGCCTCTGCGCCTTTGCGTGAACCATTTTCTTGCACTGATTTATGCCGCGAGAAGTATAGTTTGAAGTTGTTTTTATTTCTTATTATTGTATTTCCTTACCTCTTATTTGATTTAATTGTTTATCAGATAATTTGACTTCAGTTAGATCTGTACCAGTAAAATCAGCTCTTAAGAGTTGAGTTCCGGTGAAATCAGCACCAGAAAGAAGAGCGCCTGTGAGATTAGCTTTTGTAAGATTAGCGCCTGTGAGATGAGCTTTTGTGAGATTAGCTCCAATGAGATTAGCATTTGAAAGATTAGCACCTGAAAGATTAGCTCCCATTAAGTTAGCAAATAATAATTCTGCATTTTGTAAATCGGAATGACATAAATTCACGCCTTCCAGGTCAGCATATCTTAATTTCAGGTCTTTACTTTCTGTTCTGATATGCTCCAGTATTTTTTCCCTATCTGTCATCTTTATTATTTTTTCCTTATTAAAATAATATTGTCTTTCCGGCAATTATTATTCAAGCAGAATTAATAAAATGATTTCATGTAAATGAACAAAATATCCAGAAGATATTTTATGATTTTGGTAATGTTTTTATATAATAATATACTCTGGCAAACACCTTATTGTATGAATTATTCGGGATAATACGAATTAAAATAGGAAGTATATAACCGTAAGATTTCCTTTTATGAAATTATCTTCACTACAAAATTAGAATTATTCACATCAAAAAGAACATTTGCCACAACATTTATAATATTGGTAAAAGATTGATTCCTACTTTGAAGAAAGTTAAGCAAATAATTTCAAATTGTACTATACTATTCTTTAATCAAACCAATATTTTACTTATGACAAAAATGGAGTTTGACGAAAAAAACTTGCAAGCTGAAAGGGCGGTAATCGCTTTTGCTCAGAAATATGCCGGCAGAACTAAGTTTATTGATATTATGTCAGATAAAACTGGAAAAGTAATTGGACTTATTAAATATCTTTCCAATGATGGCAATAAACCATCTTCTAAACCTTTTACAGATAAACATTCTTTATCTGTATCCGACTTCTATATGGCTAAATCTATAATGCTAATGGTAAAAATCCAATTAACTAATGCAATTTCTTTTGAAATTGTACCATTAAATGTATTTCTTCAAATGAATGAGCTAAACCGAAATATTGATATGGGGCAAATGTCATTCGCAAATAAATATAGAATATAAAAAGTAGATTTTATTCCAGTTATTGGGAGTAACTAAAATATTTTTGGTTAGGTAGAAAATTAAAAGGAAAATCCACTTCAAAAATACACCCGCTTTATAATACACACCCTCCTCAACTACAACTATTTACCACCAAGACAACTTCCTATCATAGGCTCAAATCTGCACTATGATAGATTTTATATTTTGTTATTTAAATTATCTTGTTTACATTTGCATACTCTATGAACAAAATACGCGCGTATAATTCAATTTTTACTTCTTCTCTTTTTTTAGGGTGAACGCAGAGAATGAGCACAGCTCTGCCGAAGGCGGAAGTGACAACAGGGGCTGGGATATTGAAAAATTCAGGTAGTGTCTCAGTTTGATTGTTAAGAAATGGTTATTATTGTGCTTCTTGTATGGCAATACATGTATCCCATCCATATTGAGTTTTCAATGCGCTGCATTTACTTGATACATTAGAAAATGACATACTTGATGAATTACCTACGCTATAGTTTTGTCCACCTTTGCTTGAGGTAGTGCAGTTGCAGGAATAACCACGAGGACCGCATGATAATATCATAACCGGCAAGGAGATAAATGCTAGAAAAAATAAAACTCCTTTCAGTTTCATAGAATTATTTTTAGAAAACAAAGATAATAAAAAAGGCTGCAATCGCAGCCCCGTTTTATTTTCTTGTCATTCTCTCTTTCCGCTTGTTTGCTGCCTCAATTTCGTCAGCAGAACATTCACGTATATTTAGGCAAATGAAAAAATCAAAATCAGAAACTTTATCCATACCAAATTCGCAAAACCTGTGGGAAGTAAGTGGGACATGCCCGTCCCCGCCTGGTCTGCCTTTTTTCAGGCGACCCGACGGCACTTGCCTGCCGGCAGGCAGGTCAGGGCATTTGAGCTGAAATTGTGGTTGAATGTCAGGCGACAATGACACGACAATATACGACAATGATACGACATTTGGTTATTTGTGATACAATTGACAGCAAAGCGTTTCAACCCCATTTATAATATGAGTTATCCACAAAAAAATAGGAGAATTGCGACAATGAAATATAGTGATCAGGAATATCCTGTCCCCTGGTATTCCCCGCAACAACAAAAAATAATCATCTGCGTTTGCAAATTATTTCCGTAATTTTATCATAATATTTTAACTATGAAACTTCTGAAAAGTATTTTCGTTTTTATTTGTTTCCTGGCTGTTTCCACTTTAGCCGGAGCACAACAAAAGTTTTACTTGCACGATACAACTGTGAAAGTATATGCCTATGGCAAGGAGCAGACACTGGCTTTTTGCGGTGGATTCAACAACCCGCAATTTGCAATGGCCGATCTTAATCACGACGGACTTCAGGACCTGGTGGTTTTTGAACCATGGAACAGTTTAAGAACCTTCATAAATAAAGGTACCGCCGGCAATCCTAATTACCGTTATGCTCCGGAATATGCATTAAAGTTTCCACCCCTTTTTGATTTTATAAACATGGCAGATTATAACTGCGATGGCGTATCTGACCTGTTCGACAGAGGAAGTACCGGTTTTGAGGCATATAAAGGTTATTACAATGGCCTGAATCAGCTTTGTTTTTCTTTTTATCAACAACTCTTTTACAGTAATGACCTTTATGCCGGAGGGCCGGCCAACGCTTATTGTAACCCCGGGGATATACCCGCTATAGTGGATATAGATGGCGATGGCGACCTTGATTTTATTGCCTACGATATTTCAGGCGGATGGATCAATCTTTACAAGAATATGCGTGTGGAAATGGGTTTGCCCTGCGACAGTATTCATATAGCGCTGAAAGACCGTTGCTGGGGCAGGGTGTGGCAGGGATATTACCGTGAACACCAGCTTCATCGTACCTGTGATGAGTCACATCTGCTGACGTATAAACCTGTATTTGATGGTGGAAAAAAGACGCATTCAGGAAACACTCCCTGCCTGTTTGACTGGGATATGGACGGGGATTATGACTACCTGGATGGGAGTGTGTCGTGGAATGAAATGACCTTTCTTAAAAACGGCCGGATCGAAGCCGGGGGTGGTGGTCCGGATTCTATGATATCGCAGGATACCATGTGGCAATCAGGTGGCAAGACCATTGAGATGCCAACATTCCCTGCCGCCTTTAATATAGATATTGACCAGGATGGAAAAAAAGATTTGCTGATAGCGCCAAATGCAACCGGAAGCGGTTCGGAAAACTATAAGTGTATCTGGTATTATAAGAATTTCTCGACGGCTGGTTCACCTGACTGGCGTTTCCAGTCTGATTCATTTATTATTGATAAGACCATAGACCTTGGAACAGCGTCTTATCCTATGTTTTTTGATTATGACAAAGATGGTAAACCTGATATGTTCATAGGTTCAGACGGGTACTATCAAAGTGGTGGCGCACTGCAGGCAAGATTATCTTACTACAGGAATACCTCTACAACTGGCAATCCATCTTTTACCCTGCAAACAACTGATATGCTTGGACTGAGCGCTAATAATTTCCAGGGGGTGGCGCCGGCCTTTGGCGATATTGATGGTGATGGAAAAGCGGACCTGATCATCGGACATACTGACGGCACGCTTTCGTATTACAAGAACATAGCCGCGACTGACAGCGTTGCACCTAACTGGCAGTTGCAATTGCTGGTGCTTACCGATATGAATGGTGATACCATAAATGTTGGTGGCCATGCTGCCCCATTTATTTATGACATAGACAAGGATGGCAAGAAAGACCTGATAATAGGAGATGTGTTTGGGTATATACAGTATTACCAGAATGTGGCAACCACACCAGGAACCATTAAACTAAAACTGATAAATACCCACCTGGGCGGCGCCAAAGTGGATACAACCCGGTTTTATGGCAATAATGCAACACCATTCATTGGAAAGATAGACAGTACCGGAATAGAATACCTGCTGATGGGGAGTAATTCAGGAAGTATATACAGGTTTACAGGTTTTCAGAGTGGGGACACTACAGCCTGGTACACTATGCTGGATGCACAATACTCCTATATTGACACCACCTACTCACTCTATCATCACCCGAGCACCCCTTATGGAATTTACGATTACCTGCGCAGTACTGTTACTGTTGGCGATATAGCCAATGACGGTAACTACTACATGCTGGTAGGCAATAATAAAGGTGGTTTGGAAAATTATAAGCTAAAGGCTTATACGCCGGTTATTGACAAGACAAATATTGCTGCAGTAAACGAAAACGGCAAGGTACTGGTGTATCCTAATCCATCCAAAGATGTTTTAAATATTTCATGGAGCGGGGTATTGCAATCGGAGGTTCAGATCAGTTTTATGAATATGGCCGGGCAGACATTATATACAACCGGTTTACCTGCAAATCCTGACCATACAATGTTGTCAGTATCCATGCTGCCTTCGGGAATGTATGTTTGCCTGCTGCAGAGTGGAGTGAACAGGTATTATACCAAGTTTACAGTGATCAGGTAGGGTATGGCAAGAGTGATTACTTGTTGACTGAAGTATGCTTTTTGTGTGCCGAATGTTTGCTTTTTGGTACAATACATTTAACATGTACTTCAAATCCTCCGGTACCATTTGCTGATGAATTGACTGTAGCGATTGCGTAATCATAACTGAAGCCGATGTGAAATGCCTGTAACTGGATGCCGCCGGTAAGAGTGAACATATCACCTGTGCGGTACCAGCCGCCGATAAATGCAGAGGATACTATGGTCTTTCCACTGGTGTTAATGCGAAAGTCGCTGCCAAGTATTGCATAGGAAGCATCAGATGTATTTTGGTAAATAAGGGCTGGCTGGATGGTAATTTTTTTTGCGACATTCCAATTGGCGATCAGAACGCCTGTCCACTGGGCGTTTAATCCCATTTGGTTGTTTTGTTTCTTCTCGATGGCATCATTGGGCTGGTTTAGATTGTATCCTGAAAAACCAATGGTATAGTTGAAACGGGACGTAACAGAATAGTCGAAACTGATACCTGCATTGATGAAGTAATAACTGATATGGTTGCCAAAGCCGAGGGGATATGGTCCGATTCCTGGAATAAAGTAGCCGTGGCTAAATTCATCACCGAAATAAATTTTGGAAAGGTCAATGCTTTTTTGTGAATAGGCACCCTGGAAACCTATTGCAAGGTCGGAGTTTTTCTTTTTGTCTTTTGAAAATGCACTAAATGTTTTATGATAGGCTACAGTTAAGGCTCCTGTAAAATTGGTGAGGTTGCCATCTCCTGCTTCGTCTTTCAGCAAATGAACACCGCCTGCAAAAAAGCTGCCATTTTTAAAGGTATAAACCGGAAAATCAACAGAACAGCCATAAGTGATATAAGGTACTGAGGCATCAGACCATTGGTTCCTGTAAATGACGCCAGCCCGAATCTGGCCGTCAAACATACCTGCAAATGCGGGATTCAGGGAGAGTGGGGAAGTGTTCAATGGGTTGTAATGTATGTCCTGTGCTATAGCGGCAAACATGCCGAGGGTGAGTGTAACACCCATGAATAAACTGAAGAATAGACTTTTAATCATATAACGGTGTATGAAAATGCATGCCTTTAACAATTAAACGCAGAATGCCGGATTGTATTGTTAAAGTTGTCAGCTAGGACAGTAATTTCTCCAATTTGAGGAAGCCGTCGGATGGGTTGAGGTTTTCCCAAAGCATTTTGTAAATAAATGTTGCGATGGGTATAGGGATATCGAGTATTTTAGAGACAGATTGCATACCCTTAGCTGCATAATAACCTTCAGCAACCATATTCATCTCCAGCATTGCGGCCTTTATAGTATAACCCTTGCCTATCATGGTTCCGAATGTGCGGTTACGGCTATGCAGGGAATAGCAGGTAACCAATAGGTCGCCCAGGTAGGCGCTGGTGTGAAAGTCGGGTTTTTCGTTTGACGGATGTACTTTATCAAAATGGTCCTGCAGAAAATAGTACATCTCGCGGTAGCAATTGGTAATGTAAACGCTTAAGAAGTTATCACCATAGTCAAGAGACCGGGCGATACCGGCGCCAACCGCGTAAATGTTTTTAAGAACGGCTGCAAACTGTGCTCCCCATATGTCGTGGTTACAGATGGTATTGATATAGGTATTGGCAAATGCATCGGCCACAGCAGAGGTCAGATCATCATCGAGACCGGAAAACGTAAGATAAGAAAGCCGTTCTTCTGCTACCTCCTCGGCATGGCAGGGGCCCATAACGGATACGTACTTTTCGAGCGGGTAGTTGAAATTGGTAACGAGGTAATCATTAAGCAGCATGAGTGATTCCGGTAAGATTCCTTTTATTGCCGAAATCACGTTTTTGCTCAGCCAAAGGCTTTTATCCACCGACTCAATTACTTTTTGTGCATAGGCCGATGGCACAGCGACAATAACCGTATCGCAGTTGGTCAGCATTTCTGCCAGGTTATTTGTTGGCAGTACTGTATCCGGGATAAAACTTACTGATGTAAGGTAATGAGGATTGTGGTGCCTTGAATTCAAAAAGGCGATTGCCTCTTCATTGCGTATCCACCAATGGATGATATGTCCGTTGTCGGTCAAAATCTTGGCAAGCGCTGTTCCCCAGCTACCGTTGCCTACTATACCTATTTTCCCTAATTGTATCTTCAAAATATTAAATCAAAAATCTGATGGCAAAAGTAATGGATTATGGAGAAAGCAGGAAGTAAGCGACAATTAAACTAATATTAGAATGCGCATGATTTTAAAAAATGCGTACCTTCGTAGTTATGAAGGCAAGATTGAATCTGACAATTGATGAACGCCTGCTAATGAGCGTTAAGAAAATAGCGAAGAAAAATGACACCAGTGTTTCGGAACTGGTTACGGATTTTTTTAGAAAAATTGTAAAGCCGGCAAAGAAAAAAAATCTGCTTGACCTATTAGAAAATCTGGAAAAACCAGCAATTGCTGATGATGCAGATCTGAAAGAATTATATTATAAAGAACAGGGGAAAAAGTATGGCTTCTAAAGTTTTCCTTGATGCGAATGTTCTCCTTGACCTCACGTTGAAACGTGAATACTACCTTGTGTCAAAAAAGATATTCGGACTTGCTGTTAACGGCGATATAGAGGCCTATACTACTCCGGCTATTGTCCATATTATTGCCTATTGGCTTACTAAGGCATACGGTAAACAAAAGACAAAAGAACTGATCCTCTATATACTTGATGATGTAAGAGTGATTGATTGTAATCATGAGATAACTTTAACAGCAATAAACTCAAGTATTGAGGATATAGAAGATGCTTTGCAATACTATACAGGCATTCAGCATAAATTGGATTATTTCCTTACCAGAGACAGGCTACTGAAAAAAATGGCAGTGCATACGTTGCCAATATATACTCCGGAAGATTTTTTGAAGGAAGTTGTTTATTTGTAAATATCTACTCCTTCTTAGTTTCATACACCTTATCCTTATCCACCACTTTTACTTTCGTTTTATCATTTAGTGTCCGGGCAATGGCGCCGTAGGGAGCAATAACCACCTGTTCGTTTTCTTTCAGGCCTGCTGTTACCTGCAGGTATTTATTATCCTGCAGTCCTGTTTTAACATCGCGGATATTAACCAGTTGGGTTTTTGAGTCATACACAAATACTACCTGGCGGATATTATCTTCGGCAGTAGTTGCAGTGGTGTTTTTATTCTTTATGCTGTCGGGCCAGTCGCGGGTGGTAACGGCATTTACGGGTACCGATAAAATATTGTCCTGCCGGTTGGTTTGTATTTCTACTGAGGCCGACATGCCGGGTTTGAAGGGGAATTTACCTTTAGCCAGGTTTAATGTCAGGTCGGCATAGCTGGATGGGATAATAAGGATATGCACCGTATAATTGGTAACCTGGTCAGCGCTGTTGCCTGTGCTTCCGGCGACGCCTGTTTTAGTACTGCTAACCGCTATTTTTGATACAAGGCCTTTAAATTTCCGGTTGCGATAGGCATCGGCGGAAATAATTGTTGTATCACCAATCTTTACTTTCGAAATATCAGTTTCGCTTACATCCACACGCACTTCTATACGGCTCATATCGGCGATGGTCAGCATCTCTGTTCCTGCATACTGTGCGGTGCCCACTACCCGCTCTCCTTTTTTCACCAGCAACTCTGAGATAATACCGGCAGCAGGCGCTATAACTGTTGTTTTTAATAAGTTTACCTGTGCCTGCGAGAGTCCTGCCTGTGCTCCCTTTATCCCATACTTTCCACCCGAAGTGCTTGCCGCAGCAGCGTCGAGCGTAGCTTTTGCCGATTTGAAAGCAGCTTCACCCTGCTCAAATTCAAGCTGGGAGATCACTTTTTGTTCATACAGCTTTTTATTGCGGTTGTAGGTAGCAAGCGCCAGTTCGTATTGCGATTGGGCCTGTGCCATCATTTCCTTTGAATTGTTGGCGCTTGCGCGGGTTTGTTCTACAGTAGCCTCGGCCTGGTCAACCATGGAGTTATATATGGCCGGATTTATTTTAACAAGAACGTCGCCTTTTCGCACACTATCCCCTTCCTGTATGTTCAGTAAAGTTATTTCACCGCTTACTTCCGGGGCTATTTTTACCTCGGTTTCGGGGTAAATTTTTCCGCTTGCCGTAACAGTTTCGGTAATGGTATGCAGCGCAGCTTTTTCTACTGCTACTTTGGTCTCATCCCCACCGCTTCTTTTTGAGATGATGACGAAAGTCACGATCAACACTAAACTGATAATAATGATCCACCAGGCCTTTTTTGACATAAAATATAAATTTAAAACCCCCACCTTAACTCACAAACACCTGAACCCTAAAGGGGACCAGGAATTTAGCTATGAATGAAATTAGAACATAAATATACTTATTAAACCGAAATAATGTCACCGATTAAGGGGGCTTTACCTTACCTCAATACCGTTGTCTGCTGTTTCCAGCGGAGAAACGAAAATAAGACGTCCATCGCCATTTTGCGCCATCAGTATCATGCCGTTGCTTTCTATTCCTTTCATTTTCCGTGGTGCGAGGTTTGCCACAACTGTTACCTGTTTGCCAATAATATCTTCCGGTTTAAAGTGAAGGGCTATTCCTGATACAACAGTTCTTATTTCGGTGCCCATATCAAGCTCCAGCCTGATCAGCTTATCGGCTTTTTCTACCTTCTCCGCTTTCAGGATAGTACCAACCCTAAGGTCTATCTTCATGAAATCATCAATGGTAATCACGGGTTTTCCAATTGGAATAACCGGCTGATCTGCAATTGGTTCTGTAGTAGTACCTATAGTAACAGGTGCTGTATTTTCCGGTGCTTTAGTCGAAGTATCCATTTTGGTGCTTGTGGCTTGTTTTAAATTATTTCTTAGTTTTTCTACTTGTGCCGCTACTTCCGCATCTTCTATTTTCCTGAATAGCAATGATGGTGCAAGCAATGGGTAATTGGTTTTAAGCAGGTCAATTCTGCCGGCATTCTCCCAATCGAGCATGCGCTCCACCACCTTCATTTTCTTACACATTTTATTGGCAGTAAATGGAAGGAATGGGTTAAGCAGAATGGCGAGGTTTGCTGTAAGTTGCAGGCAAAGATGCATGCAAATGTCTATTCTCTTCTGGTTTTCAATCTGTAGTTCCGGAGTCTTTGCCAGGCTCCAGGGAGCGTTATCCTGCAGGTACTTATTGCCTTTACGTGCCAGGTCAATAACCTCAAACAAACCGTCGCGGAATTTATAATTTTCCAGGCAGGTCTCGGTTTTAACCCTGGCATTTTTGATTTCCTGTATCAATGTCTTGTCGGCATCGTTTAAGGCATCTGAATGCAATGGCGGTACCCGGCCTTTACATAGTTTATGCATCAGCACAAAAGCCCGGTTCTCAAAATTGCCAAGAATAGCAGATAACTCATTATTGACCCTGTCCTGAAAATCTTTCCAGGTGAAGTCGTTGTCTTTTGATTCAGGGGCATTGGCGCACAATACATAACGCAATGCATCCTGCTGGCCGGGAAAATCTTTCAGGTATTCATCTACCCATACCGCCCAGTTGCGGGAGGTGGATACTTTTTCGCCTTCTATATTCAGAAATTCGTTGGCCGGAACATTATCAGGCAACACAAAGCCTCCATGTGCTTTCAGCATGGCAGGGAATATGATGCAGTGGAATACTATATTGTCCTTGCCTATGAAGTGAACAAGCTTGGTGTCTTCCCTGCACCAGTAGTCGCTCCATTGGTTGGTGAGCTCCTTGGTGGCGCTGATGTAGCCGATTGGTGCATCGAACCAAACATACAGCACCTTGCCTTTTGCATCCGGCAGCGGCACGGGTACACCCCATGTGCTGTCGCGTGTCATGGCACGTGGTTGCAGTCCGCTGTCGAGCCAGCTTTTACATTGGCCGTAAACGTTAGCCTTCCATTCATCTTTTTTCCCAACTACTATCCATTCCTTTAGCCACTCTTCATATTTATCCAGCGGGAAATACCAGTGTTTGGTTCTCTTCTTAACCGGCACTGCACTACTCAAGGCACTCCTCGGATTGAGTAATTGCTCGGGAGACAACGAACTGCCACATTTCTCACATTGGTCACCGTACGCATTCTCGTTACCGCAAATAGGGCAAGTGCCAACTATATATCTGTCGGCAAGAAAAATATCTTTTGATTCATCGTAATACTGCTCACTCTCCCGTTCCTCAAAAACGCCGTCATTGAATAATTTTGTAAAGAAAGCTTGTGAAGTTTCGTGGTGTATTTTATTAGAAGTGCGGGAATAAATATCGAAACTGATTCCCATTTCCTTAAAGCTATCTTTTATAATAGCATGGTATTTATCAACTACATCCTGCGGGGTAATGCCTTCCTTCATTGCACGTATTGTAATGGGCACGCCGTGCTCATCGCTGCCGCATACAAATTTTACATCCCTTTTTTGCGCGCGCTGGTAGCGTGTGTAAATATCCGCAGGCAGGTAGCACCCAGCCAGGTGGCCTATATGCACAGGTCCATTGGCGTAGGGTAGGGCAGCGGTAATTAAGTATCGTTTGTAATCCATTTTCAAGTCAAAAGTTAAAAGTTAAAACCTTAAGGTGCGTGAATACCGCCTGAAAAGGTTAAACCGGGCTGCAAGATAATTAATAGGCGTGAGTTTTACAGACCATTCAAAGGGATTTGCTTTTTTATATGAAATAAAAATTCCGTATCTTTAAACAAATTTATTAATGTGCAAACGACTTACCACAATGTTGTAAAAAAGGAATACGCATCGGCAGTAATAGAAGACCTTCAAAAGATGGATGCCGTTGAATTATTGCCGGATACTGCTTTCCAGGTACCCCAATGGCAAATTGATGAAATACGCAACCGCAAAGAATACTATAAACAGCATCCTGATGAACTTATTGATTGGGATGAAGCCCAAAAAATGATAAAAACGGACTGATGCCAAAGTACAAGGTAATCATTGCAAAACGTGCTATCGAAGAAATTCAATGAATCGTTAACTACTATAACGATTTGCAAAAAGGATTAGGTGCCCGTTTTTATATGGATTTTAAAAAACAATCATCCTCAATCCGGCAACATCCCTTTAGCAGAGCTATACGTTATGACGATATTCGTTTTGCGATGCTTGATAAATTTCCATATGCCACTCGCTATAGCATTGAAAACAATTCTGTTATTATTTACGGTGTAATATCCACTCACCAAAATCCGGATACAATATGGATTGGGCGCTAAAGAGGAGAAATAAAAAACATTATAGAAGAATTTCAATAATTACCTTCACAGTGTGCATTATTATTTGCGCAGGTCAATTCATTAAATCAAAGGGGTATTTTATCCCATTTTCACCGGCGGAGATCAGGCATGCGTACAGTAATTCCGGCCAGAACTTTACTATCCAACTCCAGCCGTTCGATGATATATCCTCAGACAAAATAAATTATGTTTTGAAGGAGATTAAAAAAGTCTATTCAAATACAATCGTATTGAAGCCTGTAAAACTCCCCGCACGGGCTTTCTATAAACCCCGGAACCGCTACCGCGCAGATACGCTTATAGCCTGGCTTTCGAGGCATTCACCGGATAACTTTGTGACTATTGGCCTGACGTCAAAAGATGTAAGCACCAATAAAGATCAATATGTGGATTGGGGTGTAATGGGCCTGGGCTATTGTCCGGGGAATGCATGTGTGGTATCCACATTCCGCCTGAGTAAAACCAACCTCCTTGACCAGGTATTTAAGGTGGCCATACATGAGCTGGGCCATACACAGGGGCTGCCGCATTGCGATGTTAAAACCTGCTATATGCGCGATGCCGAAGGGCATAATACTACTGATGAAGAAAATGAATTCTGTCCCAAATGCAGGAAGTTGCTGGAAGGGAAGGGGTGGATTTTTAAGTGATCGTCTATAAAATGTTCCCGCCAAGTTTGAAATTGTGATTTATCGCCTTAATATTGTTTTATGGACAGGTTAATTGCTATTAAGGCCTTAATGAAATCGAGGGGATATAAGAACTACCTGGAGATAGGGGTATCCAACGGTCACATTTTCTTCAGGGTTAAAACAAATTTTAAGATTGCTGTTGATCCTTGTTTTCAATTCGGGACGGGCAGGATAATAACTAAAACTATTATTAATCCGTGGAACCTGTATAACAAGTACTTCCGTGTCACGAGTGATGATTTCTTTCTGAAGAATGCCGGGTCTGTTATTGGTGACAGAAAAATTGAGCTTGCATTCATTGACGGAATGCATGAATATGAATATGCGCTTAGAGACATTGAAAATTGCTTAAAATATCTTGATGATAAAGGCGTGATTCTAGTGCATGACTGCAACCCGCTTACAAAGGAGGCTGCGAGGCCCTATAAGGAGTTTGCCGTGGACAATAAAGTTAATGCGTTGTGGAACGGCGATGTGTGGAAGGCTATACTGGAGATGCGCTGCAGAAAGGACCTCAATACTTTTGTGCTGGACTGTGATCATGGTCTTGGTGTAATTACAAAAGGAAAACAAGAAAATGCGTTGAACTATACTAAGAGTGAAATCGAAAAAATGAGTTACGAGGAATTTGATGTAAACCGGCAATCATGGCTGAATTTGAAGCGTCCGGATTATTTTTATGATTTCTTTAAAGCTTAGATTTTTTTCTCCCATATCTCCGGATTCATGGCTGTATGATGAATCGCGATAATCAGGACAGTATTTATGTTCTCGTTAATGCAGAAATGAATGGCATACGGAAATACCTTAAGATTGCATATGCGCACGTCACGATAACGAATTGCATTAGCGTAAGGAGCAATATTAATTCCCTCAATCGCCGACTTCAAATGTAAGTTAAGTTGCCGGGGCAAATTGGGATTTTTTTGCCGATACCAGGATCGTGCCTCTCGTAAGTCTTTGTATGCAGATGGTAGTAATTGAACTTTATACCGCTTCATCCTCCTTATCTAATTCATTAGAAATTTCATCCCAGTCGAGGGTGTTTTCAGGATTCTTGCTGTATTCGGCCAGTCTTATGTCAATAAGGTCTTTTTGCCACTGTGGGATATCAAGGTTAAGTTCCTTCGAAATACTATTCCACTCCTCAATAGGAAGGAAAACACCAACGGGATTTCCCATTTTGTCAAAAGTATATTGAGGTTCTATGCTCATAATTCAAAGTTACGATATTTTTATTATCTGCTCTTTATCATTCCTGCCACAGAAAAGGAAACAGGATAACCCCCAACAAAATAATCAGCACGTCGAGCGCCAGAAGCACCAGTGCCAAACCCCACCAGCCGGGCATGTAAACAGGTTCCAGGGCTTTAAGCGCAAGTTTGCTCAGTATCAGTAATAACGGGGTAACCAATGGGAACCCAAGTATAGCCATTAGCGCTGAGTTTTGTTGCGCACGGGCCGCAATTGCAGAGAGGAAAGTAAATACGGTAGAAAGGCTGAGACTGCCGGTAAGCGCAATGATTATGAATAAACCGCCATGCGATAAAGGCCACCCCAGCATCAGGTAGTACAGCAGCAGGCTCACAATACTCATGATGAACATGAGCAGAATGCTATATACCATCTTGGCAAGCAGGAAAGTAGATGGCCTGACCAAAGTAAAATAATACCGGAACCGGTTGGGGTGTTCCTGCAAAAAACTTTTGGCTACGGCATTAATGGAAACAAATAACTGGGTAAGCCAGAAAAGGGCGTTCCAGGTTTTAGATTCCGGCTGGCCGTTCATCATATATACCACGAACACCGTAGAGCCCACATAAAGCAGAACGCCAAACAGTGTATGCTTCTGCCGCCACTCCATCAGCAGGTCCTTCTTTACAAGGGAAATAAAAGGAGATTTTAAGCTCAAAAATTAAAAGTTAAAATGAATAATACCCACAAAAGTAAGATTCCCGCAAAGCTATTCGATATATCGCTGAATTTGCAGGTTTTTAGTATTTACTCCCGGTTTTATGCATTTTTTACCCGTGGTAACTTTTTCGGCTAAGGAGGGCTGCTAATGATTTTTTACTAACTACTAACTGCTATTACCAATGGTAATTATTTTTTTTCGTGTGCGGTTTGTTTTTTTATCGTGCAACCTCTATATTTGCACTCCCAAAGCGGTTAAAAGCCGTAAATGGCAGGCCTGCCTGCCGGTAGGCAAGTTCTTAATAATATGCGGAAGTAGCTCAGTTGGTAGAGCACGACCTTGCCAAGGTCGGGGTCGCGGGTTCGAGTCTCGTCTTCCGCTCTGAAAGATTCCATCCCGACAGTAGTTTGGATGGAATTTTTTGTTTAGAGCCTCACCCCAGCCCACTCCCAGGGAGAGGGAGTTTACCCTGGTGGTGATTGAAAATGCCCTGGTGGCGGAATTGGTAGACGCGCAGGACTTAAAATCCTGTTTGCTGCAAGGCGAGTACGGGTTCAATTCCCGTCTGGGGCACAAAACCCACCATCTGGTGGGTTTTTTTATGCCAAGAATGCAGTAAAATCAATGCTTTCCTGCTATTAGTTATTTTTAAATTTCCTTTGTTTTCTCTTTTTTTGTTACTCTGTTGTTACTTTCAAAATATTTTGTTTAACTTTGTGAAACATTACACAACCAAAGGAAAACAAAAGCATACAAGCCTTTACAGTAGCACGTTTTATTGATTTTTAAAAG
>CAIMDZ010000195.1 GCA_903839875.1 uncultured Bacteroidota bacterium | reverse complement strand
GTATATTACCAACGGCGTGCCAAAGTTGTAATTAATTGATAATCAATTAGTTGATTTTTGGCATGGTGGTGATTTTTTCCGCGGGGCGGAGTAGTTTTCCGGGAGGTGGAAAAATGGGACCATGTGAACAATTACCCGTGTTGTTTCATAGGGCGTTGCCTTATGCTCTGGGAAATTATAGCAGGGTGAAGCTCCCGGTACAAAAACATACAAAATACAGGCCGCCTTAGCTTTAGCGGCGCAAAGGGCGTAATAATAATTTTGTTATTACCGGACTCAATTATGCCCCCGTTTTTTTTTGTTGGCAACATCCGGGAATAATCAAAACAAGGTTGCCTGTACGGCTTTGGGTTGTGTTGATTTCACTATCACTTTTGCAGGAGTTATGGCTTTGCTGCCGTGTACCTCGTATAGTTCTGTTTCATTATAGCGGGATGCGATAATGATATTCATTTCCCGGGCATGGGGGCTGAAAGTGGCATTCACGAGTTCGGGGGTATTGTTGTTTTGCGACAGGTGGGAGAGCAGTAAGTGTGTCATGTGGGCAGGGCGATGAGTCATAAATAATTCAAGCGCCTGTCGGTTAGATAAGTGACCTTGACCGCCACGGATTCGGTTCTTCAGATAAATAGGGTAGGAACCCTGGTCGAGCATGGTTTCGTCATAGTTCGATTCGAGGAATGCGGCATGGCATTTTTTGAAGTTACTGATCAACTGATCGCAGGGAGTGCCTATGTCGGTGAATACACCAATAGTTACGCCATTGCCGGATACTGTGAAGCTATGCGGGTCAGCGGCATCATGAAGTTTTAGAAATGCATTTACTTTCATGGTGCCTATTTGCACATCTTCGCCGGCTTTAAAGATTTTGATCAGGTGGTTGCCCATCACTATACCGCTGCGCTTCAGAGTACCTGCGGTAATATAAACCGGTATATTATGTTTAGTGGCGATACCTTGCATACCACGTATGTGGTCTATGTGCTCATGGGAAATAAATATCGCCTTTACATTTTGGATAGATAACCCAAGCCGTTTCATCCGCTTCTCCGTTTCACGGCACGATATGCCGGCATCAATAAGTACGGCCCCTTGCTGGTTGCCTGCATAATAGCAATTGCCATTACTGCCGGAATTAAGTGATGCGATGAAAAGAGACATGGGTGCAAAATAACCGGATTTAGCGCAATTAATCCTGATTAACCTTTACAAACTTTTCCCCATTGTATTTATAGCTACGGTATTGGCCGCTGAGAGTGTTGTTTTCATCGGTGCGTGGAATGTATAGTGTTTTTTTGTCGGCGCTGAAATGCACCCCGGGGTCCCCGATTTCTTTTGCCCGCACTCCCTGCTCATAGCTGACTGAGCTGTGATCTCCGAAAAACAGGTATGGCTTAAGTGAATCATTTGCAATGGTACATGCAGTTATGCTTTCACTGAAATGTTTGCTGCCAGAGCGTGGGTCGGAAGTATGAGGTAATATGACCAACGTCAGTGTGCCTTCAATGGATTGCCAATAATTTTACAGCAGCGAAATTGCAATGGCATACAAAAGAAAAACATGGCAGGAAAAGATGCACAACAACCATCCGGAAAAGATAGAGGTGGTGGATAAGCAATTTGCAGATATACCGGCCGGGGCATCAATGTACATTGCCACTCCCGAAATCGTGGATGCCTATATCAGGCATATACCCGCAGGCACGCATACAAGCCTGCAGCAAATGCGAAAAGACCTTGCGGCAGAACATAATGCGGAATATAGCTGTCCGGTAACATCCGGTATATTTTTACGGATAGTGGCGGAGGCAGCCTATGAGGAGTACATTGCAGGCAAACCAATAAAAAAGATCACCCCGTTCTGGCGGATGATAGACAGTAAAAGCCCAGCAGCAAAGAAACTGACTTTCGGTACCGGATTTGTGAAAGAACAACGCGCAAAAGAAGGGCTGCTGTTTTGAAAAAAAGCGACTAAAAAAATGAAATAATCTGTAATGGGAATCCAATCCAAATTCCCAAATCCGAAACTAATACATCAACTGCTTCTTGCTGCTGTTTGTCCAGCCGGCATCGCTTTTGTAATCTGTAAAGTAGATGACAAGATTAGCATCACTTTTGTAGTCGGTAAAGTATATCTTCTTTTTAGCGTCGCTGGAATATTCAGTGAAGTACCAGACGCCATTGTTATCGCCGGCATCGCTTTTGTATTTTGTTGTGTAAACCACCAGGTCAGCATCGCTCTTGTATTTTGATACGTATATCTTAATATTTGCGTCGCTGGCGTACTTAGTTGAATAGACCACTTGCGCATTGGATAAAGATGTTATGCAAACGTTAATCAGCGCTACAGCTATAATTAAAAACAACTTCTTTTGTAGTGCCATAATAAAGATGTTTTTTTGCAGTTAAATTGGCCCTATTGCCAGATAAAAAAATGTTTATGAGCGAATGTATGAAATATGCAGTAATTGTTGCAGGTGGTAAAGGATTACGTATGGGTTCCAGTGTTCCAAAACAATTTCTTCCATTATTAGGTAAACCATTATTGTGTCATCCTATCGAGGCATTTGCTAATGCTATTCCCGGCATACGCCTTATATTGGTTTTACCTAAAGACCAGGTAGGCAGCGCTCAGACAGTATTGCGGTCCTACCTTGGGGGCATCAAAGTAATAACTGTTGCAGGTGGCGAAACCAGGTATCAAAGTGTTCAGAACGGATTAAAGGAAATAAAAAATGATGGGGTGGTTTTTATTCATGATGGTGCACGGCCTATAATTTCCGAATCCTTTATTCTGAATTGTTATGAACAGGCAATTGAAAAAGGCAGTGCTATTCCTGCTGTTCCGATAACGGAAAGTATGCGCATTGTTGATGGTGACGATTCATCTCCTTTAAACAGGGATCAGTTACGTATAATTCAGACACCCCAGACTTTCAGAACAGAAATTATTTTGCCTGCTTTTAAACAAGAGTATTCGCCATCATTTACAGATGAGGCCACTGTTGTTGAAGCCTTTGGAACAAAGGTGCACCTTATTGAAGGAATGCCTGATAATATTAAGGTGACAACCCCCTATGATATGGTAATAGCCGAGGCGCTCCTCAAAGAGCATGATCATGCAGCCTACACCGTATAATTATGGTAGTTTTGCCGGTGTGAAGACTCAAATACTAAAATTACATTCTGGTTTCTTTGTTCTGGTTCTGCTGTTATCCGGCAGTAAGATTTTTGCACAACAACCTGATACGGCCAACATCTTCAGATTACCGGTTCAGCTTGATTCTTTTGTTGTAAGAAGCGGCTTTGATATTAATGCTTTTATCAGGAGGGTAAGGGCAGATACCACCTTTTATAAGGCTTTCAAAAGTATGCGCTTCGTGCCTTATACTGCGAAAAACAATATTGAGGTCTTCGGTAAACACAACAATGTTATAGCCTCCCTGAAAAGCAGAACAAAACAAAATATTGCCAACAGGTGCAGGAGTACTACTATAACCGAAGAACAAACAACCGGTGATTTTTACAGGCACAACGGCGATTACAGATACTATACTTCAGAGCTGTTTGCCTTCCTGTTTTTGACTAAAGAACCGGTGTGCAATGAAACCGATATTGTTGCCGGTACAATGGATGTGGCTACTAAAGGACAAATGGAGAAAAGTGAATTCCAGTTGAAACAACTCATATTTAATCCGGGGTCGAAGGTGGTTGGTATCCCGTTTATGGCTGCAAGAGAGTCCATTTTTGATGAAGGTGAGTCTGAGAAATATGACTTCAAAGTAAAGCAGGAAGTTTATGAGGGGATGGATTGTTTTGTTTTCAGCATTTTGCCCAAGCCGGGTTATGAACGCAAAACCATGTACAACGAATTGACTACATGGTTCAGGAAAAGCGATTTTAGTATTGTTGCCCGAAACTACTCCTTGTCTTATGCAACACTGGTTTATGACTTCGATGTGCGTATGCGGGTGCGCACAATAGAGACGGGAGGCAAACTATATCCAACCTATATCAGCTATGATGGCAACTGGCACATTTTTACCAAAAAACGGGAACGGGTTAAGTTTACAATTGAGGTTACATATTGATATGTTTCTCCGGTCTTTATCATGCACCGAACTGCCTGAGGTGATGATCCAGGTGTTTGGAAATAAGTGAATTCCAATCATCTGCGGTCATCATTCCAAAAAACGGGTGCTTTTTTTCTGCCAGTTCATTCATGTCTGCCACGGATAGTTTTTGGAGTAAACCAAGTATGCGTTGCTTTTCTGTATTAAATTCCTTTGCATCCACAACCTTAAAACCCGGCGCAGTTGGCAGGTCTTTTTTAAACGGCTTATCAGACAGAACGGAATTCAACGCCATCTTGCCGAAAATTTTCCCCATGAATGACTGCTTGCCCGTTTGATGGCTAAAGTTTATTTCCAGTGCATTGGAACAATGGGCCATCATCTGGCTTACGGTCATTTTTCCCCATTGGCGTTGGCTGTCCGGGCGTAGTTTGTCAATCCTCGTCCTGAATTCCTCTATCGTAGCTGTGTCTTGTAAACTTTTCATTATTATTTTTTTGAAGGGTCAAATATACAATTTGTAACCTCATTGACCGGGTGATTTTAGTGTTAAAAACTATCTAAAAACCTTGTTCATTCACAAAATATTTACAATTATATCACTAACTTTACATCACATTCACTAAACTATATGGATAATTACAAACAGGAATTCACGAATTACACAGTACTTGACAGCCAGCAGACTACAGCCGCGGCAACAGGTACGGTAGCTAAAAAATTTATGGCCAACGTCTTTGCATGGATGTTTATTGCCATTGGTATTTCCACGCTCATGTCGTTGCTATTTGCTAATGTTGAATCATTCAGGTCACTGCTTTATGTAGAAACAACAAAAGGTATGGCTATGTCAGGATTAGGCATGTTCTTGTCGTTTGCACCCCTCATTTTTGTATTGGTTATGTCTTTTGCTTTTACCAGGCTCTCCGCGCCCTTGCTTACACTATTCTTCATTCTTTATGCTGCTACTGTTGGGGCAAGTCTTAGTATTATATTGATGGTGTACACGGCAGGTTCAGTAGTTGGCTGTTTTGGCGCCGCTGCTGCAATGTTCGGGGTGATGGCTGTTCTGGGTTACACTACAGATAAAGACCTTACTTCATTCGGACGTATTTTAATGATGGGCCTTATTGGTATTGTTATTGCCATGGTCATCAATATGTTCATGAGGAGCAGCGGGCTGGACTACCTGATCAGTATTATAGGCGTGGCTGTATTTACAGGTCTTACCGCTTACGATACACAGAAGATCAAACGCATAGGCGCAGGTATTGAATATGAAGGTACCAGCGCAAACGATACAAAGAAGCTGGCTATTATGGGTGCGCTCAACCTGTACCTCGATTTCCTGAACCTCTTCCTGATGTTGTTAAGGCTTTTTGGAGGCAGAAAAGATTAATTTTAATTGCCTGGATTATTTTGATTGGGCCGGTTCTTTATGAACCGGTTTTTTTTTGGTGTGGCATCGTTTTTGTATTTTTTCCAACAAACACCCTTTCTCACTCATGCTCAACCTGAAAATAATACTCGCAAGCACTCGTCCCGGCAGGAAGGGCGCTCCGGTAGCTGAATGGTTTTATAACCTTGCCGCTAAGCTCCCTGAATTCAGCACCGAACTGCTGGACCTGGCAAAGATAAACCTGCCGTTCCTGGATGAACCTGAACACCCGAGGTTTCAAAGATATATCCACCAGCATACCAAAGACTGGAGCGCAATCATAGAGGCTGCTGATGCTTTTGTGATCGTTACTCCGGAGTACAACTATGGTTACCCCGCTTCCATAAAAAATGCCCTTGACTTTCTGTACCGGGAATGGAATTATAAACCGGTAGGATTTGTGAGCTATGGCGGTATTGCGGCTGGTACACGGTCGGTCCAATCGCTGAAACTTGTTGTGAATGCATTAAATATGGTCGCTCTTTCCGACAATGTAAATATCCCGTTTATTGCAAAGCAGGTGGATGATAAAGGTAAATTCATTACCAATGAACTTATTGACAAATCTGCAAACAGTATGCTTGCTGACCTCAACAAATGGGCGCTGGCCCTAAAACCAATGCGGGAAAAAAAGGTAGCATGAAGGTGTTATAATATATAACGATTTCTTATTATAAGTGTCTTACTTTTTCTTATTAGCGCTTTGCTGCATTGAATTAACGGCTGGCTGTATGTCGGCATACAAGCTGTCCAGTTCGGTTGGATGGGCTTTGTACCAATCCATGCTTTCGGTGAACTGCTGAGGGGTAATTTTGTAATGGTTGAATATCCGCTTGTAATATACCTGCAGCGAGTCGTAGTTTTTACCACCGTCTTTATGCAGGCTATCTCTTACAATTGTGCAATAGGATTCTGCAAGATGAATATCAACGAGTACCTTCTTCATTTCTTTGGGAGACAGGCGCCCGACCTTATGTTTACAGGCAGCAAATGCCATAGCCAGAAGAAAGAATAATGTTAAAAGATGTATGTTAATTCTCAAATTCGTTGTGTTTTATATCATCCACATTTCCACATTCTCCCATTTTCAAATTTCCCCATTTGTACATTTCCCCATTTTCACATTTTCAAATTTCCACATTTTCACATTTTCATCTCATCGCATTATACTTAGGTGCATTAGGCACATCCATGGCGGTGAGCATTGTTATGTACTGGCCGCGTTCCTGTTTGGGAGCCTGCGAGAGTATGTGTTGTATTTCGTCGGTTTTGGCATTGAAGAAAAACTGGATAATAATAGAATTGGGGTTTTCCCTGCTAACGGTAAAGAGCTTCCGCAGATTTACAAGTATTCGGGTGCGGGCTTCAACGGGTTTGGCATACATACTGTCCAGGCATTCGCGGTGCAACTGGTACCAGTAGTTGCGCACATCGCCAAAACGGTTATTCAGTATCTGGTCCACTATCCAGTAGCGGTTATGGGTGCTCTCCACCGCTTTCCATCCGGTGATGCCTTTACCGTCGGGGGCGTTGTTGACCACATTCTGTGCCTTCTTAAAGAAGTTGGTGCCGCCATTGGGCGCAAAGCTGTCGTAGTCTAGCCCCAATGTAAGGTAGCAGTAATATGCCAGCACAGCCGTAATATTCGATGCAAGCGGATCAGTACCCGATACCGAATTGTCATCAAAGTTCAGGGTATTGAATTGTGAGTAGTGGAAGCTGATGTCTTTATCTATGTAGTTGATCAGCGGGGAAGTGTAGGTGGTATTGTATACCGGGCGGGTAGCCTGTATGCTCATGGTAGCGCTGTAAGCGTCCACATCTCCGTTCACATTATTGCCTATCAGGTTGATCATTATATTGCAATCAATCTTTTCGGTGGGGGCAAACTCATCGGTGGTCCATTTATGCGAATTTACAAAGTCATTGAGGGCTTTCTCCATGCCGCTGAAAACCTTGGGATCCACACCGGCTATTTTATCATGGCGAAGCGTGATCTTGCAATTAAACTCCTGCGCAGTGCCGGTAAGGGCGCAGATGCAAAGTAAAAAAATGATATTAAGCAGTTGTTTGAGCATGTCTTAATTCTAAAATATGGTTTACAATGGCCTTTGCCGTATCGGCCTTACTTTGCAGTAGTAAGGAAACGGGAGCAATACCGGGCATGAGCAAAGTTACCTTATTGGTATCATGCCCGAATCCTGCGCCTTCGTCCTGTAATGAGTTGAGCACTATCATATCGGCGTTTTTACCGGTGAGTTTAGCGGTTGCGTTCACCAGTTCGTTATCTGTCTCCAGTGCAAAACCTACTAACGTTTGTCCGGGTTGTTTTATTTTACCCAGGCTTGCTAAAATATCGTTGGTTTTTATAAGTTTCAGGTTTAATTCATTGCCTGTCTTCTTTATTTTGCCGGTTGACTGTTCCTCGGGCCTGAAGTCGGCAACGGCAGCGGCCAGCACTGCAATACCCGCCTCACCAAATACCCGGTGCGATGCATCATACATCTGCTGTGCATTTTCCACCCTTGCTATGGTAATAAGAGGATGAAAGGTTTGTTCGTGCGAAGGGCCAAGCACCAGTGTCACATTTGATCCCATTGCTGCAAGAGCCTCAGCTATTGCAATGCCCATTTTGCCGCTGGAGAAGTTGCCAATAAACCGCACAGGATCTATGCGCTCATAGGTTGGTCCGGCGGTAACGAGCGACCTGATTCCCTTCAAAGGCTTGTTGGTTTCCGAAAAAAACTGCGCCAGGAATTGTACTATTTCTTCAGGCTCCGCCATTCTGCCTTCGCCGGTAAGTCCGCTGGCGAGTTCGCCATGGGCCACAGGAATAATATGGTTGCCATAGCTGCGTACCCTGGCAATATTGGCACGGGTAGAAGGGTGCAGCCACATATCCTCATCCATAGCCGGGGCTATAAAAACCGGACAACGTGCAGAAAGGTATACGGCAGATAAGATATTGTCGCACAGGCCGTTGGAAAGCTTGGCTAAAGTATTGGCTGAGCAGGGTGCTATCACCATAGCATCAGCCCACAGGCCCATTTCCACATGGTTGTTCCAGTTGTCGCCGGTGCTCATATCCGAGATAGCCGGGTTTTTGGAAACAGTAGAAAGCGACAGCGGACTCACAAAAGTAGCCGCAGCCCCCGTGAGGAGTACCCTTACCTGCGCGCCCGCTTTCACCAGCAGCCGCACAAGGTGCGGCGTCTTATAAGCCGCGATACTGCCGGTAATACCCAATACGATCTTTTTACCTTCTAAAGACATGATTGAAAATTAATGCAAGTTACAAAGTTTACAGTACTTTTTATGTGGTGGGAGTTGTTAAAATGGAGCATTTTGTCATCCTGGCAAAGAAAGGATCTATAGTCCGGGCGAGGTTACTGCTATTTTGCTTTAGTGGCCATGGCACGCGTCAACGACATCTCGCTATTGCCCAATCAAAGAACCTGTTGTGGTGAGCCGCGCCGAACCATGACAGCATTGAACCCATGCACTCCCGCCCAATCAAGGCCTGCGCAAAAGCTTTGGCAGATAAATAAGTCGTAAATGGCGGATGGTTCAATTTTTTGTTTTATATCATTTCTAAACATACTGGATGGAGACATTGTTCATATTTCATTGTCGCATTTTTACATTTTTTTGTGGATAACTCATATTATAAATGTGGTTGAAACGCTTTACTATCAGCCTTATTACAAATATCCAAATGTCGTATCATTGTCGTACTTTGTCGCATTCTTTTTCCCGAATTTTGTGGTGGGTTGAGGTTAGGGCGACCGCAAGGGCCGCCCCTATAATTATCCTGCGGGACCGGACGAAAAAATCAAATTTTTCGATTTATTATTCATAACTGTAGTGCTTTTGTAAAAATTTCCGGATAAAAAAATTTGCAGGTTCAGTGACTTTTCATTGATTTTCAACAAGTTGTGTTTCAAGCAATTTCCGGTTTCTTTCCGGTTTCTTCCGGAAGCGGAAGATCTGGCGGAAGTTTATACCCTAAATCCCTCCCGCTGAAAAAGCGGGACCTTGTGCCGGGAATTCGCAGGAGAATAAATCCTCGATGCCAGTATTTTATTTTTAGCGTTGTCCTGCGCGAGAGGGGCGGACACATGGGTACCGCCCCTACAATTATCGGTGCCGGACCGACGAAAATATCAAATTATGTTATTTATAATGCATAACTGTCGTTGTTTTGTACAAATTTCCGGATAAAAAATAGTTTGCTGGTTCAGTGATTTTTCATTGAATTTCAATAAGTTGTGTTTCAGGTAATTTCCGGTTTCTTTCCGGTTTCTTCAGGAAGCGGAAGAACTACTGGAAGTTCATTTATATATACTATAAATCAATAAGCTGACTTCACAGGAGAATAAATCTTAAACAGCATCCTTGCGCATTAGACTTTTTTGGTCGTGGGCTGAACAAATGTAAGACACAAATTTTAAATTACCAAATACAATATACATGATAGTACAGTTTTCGGGCTATGATATAAAGTTTTTTTGGTGGTAAGTGATTGATAGGTATTTGATTAAGTATTATTAAGTAGTGGAAATGTGGAAGTGATTGAGTGAGAGCTTTAATTCTATCATTTGTCGGTTGTTCATTGAATACCATCGCAGATGGAGTAATATTGTACTACCGGATGCGCTAACGCTAACATCCGGAAGAACGCGTTAATTATCATGTGTCATTCTTTGCCCAATAGAATTCCCGAACCCAGAATGGTGCCAACGCCGTGAGTGTGAAATAGTAGCAATTAAGCCCGGACAATAAAGATTTTTAAAACATTTCTTTCTTTTTAGTCCTCGGCGGCAACCGGCAGGCAGATCGGGGAACGAAAGCTGAAATTACATCCACAACCTACTACTCGCAAACTTTAGACTTACGACTCACGACTTTCGACTCATAAAACCTGGTTCTTCAGCAGGTCTTCAAATACATCAGCCTTCCTTATCAGGCGGGCCTTGCCATCCTGCACCATTACCTCTGCCGGTTTCAGACGGGAATTAAAGTTGCTGCTCATTTCAAAACCATAAGCGCCGGCATTATGAAACACCAGAAAATCACCCTCCCGCACTTCATTCAGCACACGGTCCCATGCGAAAGTATCGGTCTCACAAATATTCCCTACCACCGTGTAAATACGTTTGGCGCCACCGGGGTCTGTAATATTGGAGATACGGTGGTAAGCATCATAAAACATGGGGCGTATGAGGTGGTTAAAACCCGAATTAACCCCAACAAAAACAGAGGCTGTTGTATGCTTGATGACGTTTGCCTTAACTATCAGATAGCCACATTCGCTCACCAGGTATTTACCCGGCTCGAACCATATCTCTACAGATCGCTGGTATTCTTTTTCAAATTCCTGCACGGCTTTTGTTACCCTTTGACCCAATGTTATTACATCAGTTTCCTGGTCGTCATCTTTGTAGGGTACTTTGAAACCGCTGCCTAGGTCAATGAAATCGAGGCCGGGGAAGTGGGTAGCAATATCAAAGATCACATCCAGCCCCTGCAGGAACACATCTATGTCCTTTATTTCGCTGCCGGTATGTATGTGCAGGCCCTGCACATGGAGGCCGGTAGTTTTGACGATACGGGCTATATGCCGCTGCTGGTGGATAGAGATGCCAAACTTGCTGTCTATATGCCCGGTAGATATTTTGTAATTGCCACCTGCCTCTATATGCGGATTGATGCGGATGCACACGGGGTAACTGCCCCCAAATTTATGTCCGAATTGCTCTAATATGGATAGGTTATCAATATTGATCCTTACACCCAGTTCTGCTCCTTTCAGAATTTCATTGAAATCAACGCAGTTTGGAGTAAACAGCAGCTGATCGGGCTTATAGCCTGCCAACAGGCCCAGCTTTACCTCGTTGATGCTCACACAGTCGAGGTAAGCGCCTATGCTTCTCATGTATTTGAGAATGTTTACATTCGTCAACGCTTTACAGGCATAGAAAAACCGGGTGGGATGGTCTTTAAAAGCATTGGTCAGCTTTTGAAATTGCTCATTGATCTTCTCGGCATGATATACATAAACAGGCGTTCCGAATTCATTCGCAACGGCGATCAGTTGTTCATTACTTAATGTTTGGTACATGAGCGCAAAAATAGTTGTTTAGTTGATAGGTTGATTGGTTGAATTGTTGAATTGTTGAATTGTTGAATTGTTGAATTGTTGAATTGTTGATAAGTTGATTGGTTGATAAGTTGATAAGTTGATAAGTTGAAAATAATAAGTGTATTCCAAAATTACCGGAGTAAAACCATAGCCCACGGTTTCAACCGTGGGAAACAAAAAAAATGTGGGCCAACCGATTTAACGGTGTAACGTCGCACGAATAAACGGTTAAAACCGTTCCACTGGCTTTGACCGCACAATCCCAAGGTTGAAACCGAGGGCTATTTGGTAAAATGACGTATTTATAAACAATACAAACAGCCGTCATTGTTGGAAATATGTGTATAAAAAACGGGACCTTTACCACCTAATATGCTACTTTCTCTGCCGGGGGCTTTGGAGAAATCAAAGTTTGATATATCTTTAAGCTTTATTAACCTAACACACACGCTGTTAAATAAGAATTTATGATGCAAAAAAGGCTATACATTTTTTGTTTTGCTTTGTTGATGATTTGTTTTTCTTTTCAAAGCCGCGCCCAGAGAGGCAGGAGCGAAATAGCAATAGGTTATGGCTACTGGAGCATTTATACGTTTGTGAATGGCTCGCCATTCAATCAGTCTTCAGGCACACCTGTACTTACTTACCGCTACTATTTTACAAAGGATGTTACGCTTGGCATGGGCATAGGAAGTGAGAATATCAAGAACTGGGGCAGTTTCACTACTTTTTCTCCTGAACTCACTGTATGTTACCTCGATACCCGTCACGACAAGGTGAGGGTAAGGCTGTATGGGTCTATTTCTTATGGTATTTCTTACTTCAACGATAATCAAACCTCCCTAACTCATGCCGACCAGTCGGGCGTATGGGCTACAGGCTTCCAGGCTACACCATTTGGTATCAGGCTGGGCAGGCAGATTGCACTGTTTGCAGAGGTTGGGGTAGGCTACAAAGGAACTTTCCACGTAGGCGCGGACTTCCGCTTCCCAAGGGTACTTGCTAAGAACAGGCACAGGGATGAGTAAGGCCCCCAGCCCCCAAGGGGAGTGCTGTATGAACAATATTTCAGCTGATCTTCATGGGTCAGCTTTTTTTTGTTTTGATATACCTTATTTTAGCCCAGCGGGCTTTCCCGTGAACCTGCCTGCCGGCAGGCAGGTAGCCGTGGGTGCAACCCACGGTAAAAACAATAAACGATACAACCCAGACGGGGTTCCCCGCGCTGTGGGATACGAGATAGAACATTGAGCCATTCAGCGCCGACTTCTAACAAAATAAATTATCAAGTACGCAACCAGAAAGAGAAAATGCAGACAATTGATCATAATTAGATAAAACCACCAAACCAAACTTGATCCACCTTGACTCTTGAAATACAAGCCATAAATAAAATAGGAAGTATATAGCAATTGTAATCCGGTACTTAGCAATCCATTCTTTCTTTGTGTCCCAATCAATGCCAAATTCATTATCAGCACTATTATTACACTTCCGTAAAACAGACCTGCATCACTCATATCCTTTTGGTTGTTTAAGGTAGTTCCAACTAAATTTATTTCCGGATACCTCCGTAAAATTAAAAAAACCACCCGAATTAACGAGTGGTTTCTTTATTCATTCAGCACAACACGGAAATTTTCATACCTGCCTGCCGGCAGGCAGGTTTCCACATTTTTACATTTTCACATTACTCTGCTGCAGCATCATCTTCTGCTTTCTTCATTTTATCCTTGATAGCAGCCAGTGCGCCGAGGTCGCCAAGGGTGGGCTTCTCTACTTTCGCCTGTATGTTCTTAACAGCTTTCTTGGTCTTGTCGCTTTCTGAAGTTGCTTCTTTACGTGCTGCTTCTTTTTCTTCGTTCTTCACCTGCTCCCAAACCTTCGAGTGAGAAACCATGATACGCTTGTCATTCCTATCGAACTCGATGATCATGAATGGCAGTGTTTCTTCAGCTTCCACATTGCTGCCGTCTTCCTTACGGAGGTGACGTGCAGGTGAGTAAGCTTCCAGGCCGTACTGCAACTGAACGGTAGCGCCCTTGTCGTCCTTACGGGTTACGCTGCCTTCGTGTATGCTGCCGATGGGGAACACTGTTTCAAATGTATTCCATGGATCTTCTTCCAGTTGTTTGTGTCCGAGCGCCAGCTTGCGGTTTTCCTTATCAATAGACAGGATAGCCACGTCAATTTTGTCGCCCACTTTCACAAACTCACTTGGGTGATTGTAACGCTTGATCCAGCTAAGGTCGCTGATGTGAATCATGCCACCGATACCTGTTTCCAGCTCTACGAATACGCCATACGGAGTAATGTTCTTCACAGTACCTGTGTGACGGCTTTCAACCGGGAATTTGTTCTCGATTGTATCCCATGGATCCTGTGTCATTTGCTTGATAGACAGGCTCATCTTGCGCTCGTCTTTATCAAGGGTTACCACCACTGCTTCATGCTCTTCCTGCAACTTGAAGAATTCCTTCGCGTTGATAGGCTGAGAAGACCATGTGATCTCAGATACGTGTACCAGGCCTTCTACGCCGGGCATAATTTCCAGGAATGCACCGTAATCTTCTATGTTCACCACCTTGCCTTTCACCTTGGCGCCTTCTACTATTTCAGCAGGCAGGTTATCCCATGGGTGAGGAGTCAGTTGTTTCAGACCCAGGCTGATACGTTTCTTCTCGTCATCGAAGTCAAGCACCACCACGTTCAGTTTCTGGCCGTTATGCAGCACTTCGCCCGGATGCGTTACGCGGCCCCAGCTAATGTCAGTGATATACAGTAATCCGTCCACACCGCCAAGGTCAATGAACGCGCCGAAGTCGGTAACGTTCTTAACAGTACCTTCCAGTACCTGTCCTTTTTCCAGCTGGCCGATGATAACGCTGCGCTGCTGCTCAATATCGCTTTCAATAAGCGCCTTGTGCGATACAACTGCGTTTCGGATAGTTTCGTTGATTTTTACCACCTTGAAGTCCATCGTCTTACCCACATACTGATCGTAGTCGGTAACGGGCTTCACGTCTATCTGAGAACCAGGTAAGAATGTTTCCAGGCCATATACATCCACAATAAGACCACCCTTGGTCTTGCTGGTGATGGTACCTGTAACCACTTCGCCTGTCTTGTAGAAGTCCACGATCTGCTGCCATGCGCGTGCTGCGCGTGCCAGTTTGCGGCTCAGGTGCAGGTGTCCGTTCCTGTCTTCTTTTTCCACAACCATCACTTCAATATTATCGCCGATCTTTACATCAGGCATAT
This sequence comes from uncultured Bacteroidota bacterium, assembly GCA_903839875.1. Taxonomy (GTDB): domain Bacteria; phylum Bacteroidota; class Bacteroidia; order Chitinophagales; family Chitinophagaceae; genus Nemorincola. Next base: position 27,771 of record CAIMDZ010000195.1, on the reverse strand, counting down.
CGCGGAACTCATTAAGAGAAACGAGGCCATCCGATTTGAAGCCGATGTTGATGATCGCGTCCGTCTTGGTGAGGCCCACAATTGCGCCCTGCAGCAATTCAGATTCTGCGATTGATTTGAATGTGCTGCCATACAAAGTGTCGAACTTCTGACGGTCGTCTTCTTTGTAAGATGCTACATTACGTTTGTCTACGCTCCAGTCAAAATCATCGAACGATGTTGCTGATGGTTCGGAGTAATAATGGCGTGTGCGTTTCTGCTCAGGCGCCGGCGCTGCTTCTGCTTCAGGCTGTGCTGCTTCATGTGCTGCATCTGCTGTAAGGTTCTGCGCTTCATCGTGCATCGGGTGCACGCTTTCAGCTTCGGCTGCGGGAGCTGCTGCTTCTGTAGCTGCGGGAGCTGCTTCTTCTACAACTGGTGTTGTTTCAACTGCTGCTGTAGCTTCAATTTTCACCGATTCAGCAGATGCTGTTTCGGGAGTTTCTGCATTAATTGTTTGATCTTCCAACTTTGTACTCATTTTGTACGGGCCCGTCCTATAAGACCTCCCGGAGGTTAAATAATAAAATATTCCCATTTTTTTTGGGAGTGCAAAGATAGGGGAATTTTGTGGAATTAGTCTTTTTTGGAATTTGGGATTTGGATAGTTGTTTGGGAGCTTTTGAAAAGACTCATTACAATTTCAGTTTCCCGGGGTCTTGGTGGCTATCCCAGAATAGCAGGAGTTCGATACGATTCAACGCTTTATATTGGCGATAGAAAAGTGTAATTTGTTTATTGATAATTGTCTTACGGATGTGTTTTCGCTTATTTGTAGTAACAAATAGTTCCGGGAATATGGCGATCAACTGTGTTTTTTCCTCAACTGCGTTTACGAAATTTCTTATTTCTCTTTCTGTCCACGCTTCTTCGAGATAGGCTATATTGGCTTCATACGATTCCCTTCCTCGTCTCGTCCACTTTATTTCGCAGGAACGTTGACAAAATAATTCTTATGATATGGCGTAGTTATTTTTCTTTTTTTAAAGGCGAAAAAGCTGCGAATATGAGCAATATTTAAAGATTTTTCAACGCATAAAAAATGGAAAAGAACAAGTTAGATTGTATGAATTATTTTGTCATCGTTCCTTAGCCATTTCTTATATTTTTCCATTACTTCCTCATGCGAGAACAGCTCTCCGGCATCGGCCTGTCTGATTGACTCGTCTATATCTTTTTTTACATTGTCCGGTAGTTCATCCCAGAAATCGTATTGATGCTCGGCCTCTAGCATAGCATATACCATCTGAACTGTTTTATCGTCAGCCTCATCAATGTATTTCTTCACTTGTGTTCGCAACAAATCGGTAGTCGCCATTTTTTTGTCTTTTTACAAAGTTAGGAATATGAAATGAAATTAGTCTTTTTGGTCATGATAATTATCGGGATGGATTGTTTTTTGCTTCGGTCGCTTACAGCCGCCATAGCTTTTTCAGCGAAGGAGTCACCATAACTCATAGAGCGAAGGAGGTTGTCCGGCTTTGAGCTAATGTGGGCGGTAGTAGACATGGAACGCTCGTGCGAGGAAGTGCTTTTGGGCAGAAACGCTTGGGAGTATAATAAAAAGTTTTTCTGGTTGAAAGTGGTTGAGGGTGTTTAGTGTATATATTATAGATGAGCCTGGAAATAAAAGCGGGTGTTTTTGAAGTTTTGTAGGTGGGTCTAGGGAAGATATTAGTGGGGATTTATATGGTCGCTTCAGTAATTTGGAACGATGCCGATGCCGACCGGGTGAGTATAATAAATTTGTTGGTAATTCGTGCCTGGTGAATAGCAAAACTATTGATGTTTGCCCCAAAAGGTGCATATGCGGGAATGCACCTTTCTGAAAATTATTTTTATTTTTGTATATGCTCATGAATGAACCTGAGCGGTAACAAATATTTATATGGAAGACCGTGATAATAAAAAAAATAATCCACTGGTGTATTTGAGTTTGTTAAGTTTATTAGCATTTATTTCCTTTTTCACAAAAGACAATTCCTGGCTTGGGTGTTTGGGATTCCTGGGGTTTCTGGCTTTTTCGGGTAAGAAAAAATAGGTATTCCCTGGCATAGCTAAAATGATATTATTCGCCCTGTTATGGAACAAAATAGTATGGTGAGTGATTATTCTTTCAGTGTTTATAACCGGTACGGAAATTTAATGTTTACAACAAATGACCCTAACAGAGGGAAAGACGGAATATTTAATACCAGAAAGGCTGAAACAGGATTGTATATGTACAATGTCAGATACAGGGCAATGAATGGTGTGGCCCGCCATAGTTACAATGGAAATTTCACGCTGATCAGATAATTCTTCGTTAAGTTGCCCCACTTGTCGAAGCTTGTATAAAAACAAAAAAACTAACATTGGTCGCAGCATCCCGCTGCGTCCTCACATACCGAAGCGCCCGCTTCCGAAAATAAACTGTTGGGGTACGTTCAATACGATAACAACACGGCAAAACAATTACTACTCAGCTTCTACACTATCTTCATAAAGCGTATCCGGGCAAAGGTCTAAATCACCCGGCCACAAAATTGAGCCATTAAATACCTTTACACTATTGAACAGTTTAATATCTTTTAACGACGTAAAAATACCCTTGGATAAATAGGGTTTTACATCAAATATTTTGTGCTCATTATTGTTAAACGTCAGTAGCAGCCTGTAATCAGGTATGGGTTCTGCTGTTTTAACTCTTGGGTTCATTTTCAGTTACTTTAATGGTTCTATTTGAAAAACTTTTTCACCGATAATTGCCAGTTTCCAGTTGGCCATTAAATCTTCACGATGTATTTCTATCCATGCCTGCACCATTCTTATTTTTGCCTTCGGCAAACTTCCTTCAATCAAGTCGCCGCTTTCAATGCTAAACACGGATTCTTCCTCGTTATACTTCACATGAATGTGAGGTAGGTGATGCCTTCTGTTATCGTAGAAGTACATCGTAACAATCAGTCCGTAAAACAAAGAAATAACCGGCATATTGGATTTTCAAAGTTACCGATAATATTTATTTGAAGCAAATTCCCCGGTTGCCGGTAGTATCCCACAGGTCAAGGTTTGTCAAATAAAAAACCAAACACTGTTCGCAACGTCTTGCTGCTGCCTGCCCCGCAACTATGGTGGTCCTCGCATTCCAAAGCGTCATGTTTCCGAAAAACTCACCTCTTCAACTTTTTCGGATTCTTCTACCATACATACGTGGCAACACTGCCGGCAGGTATCAGACAGGAAGCATATTGCCCTGACTCTCTGATGTTGAAATGAGTTTCAGTATTGCTTTCATTTTCAACTATCAATACTGTTTTGCCCGGAGGGGTTACAAAAGCTACAGTATTCAGGTTATCCATAGTACCCGACCAAACCCTGACAGATCCGGCAGGAACAAACATGGAGGCGTGAGCAATAATATAATAAGAAACATTCCTTTTTACCGTCGAACCATTAATGGTCAATGCACCTTTGCAGGTATTGCAGCCACCATCGGTATGCGGGCCGTAGTTCTGATCGTTGGCAAGGTTCCATTCCAGTACATTGCGGCTCCAGTTGCGCAAAGCCCCGGTAATTACGTTTTTGAGGTGCCATCTCAGATCTCCCCCAAAGTCGCCCTTCATATCTGTGTATTGTTCAGTGAAATAAACATTCCTGTCAGGGAACTGTTTGTGCAGTTCGCCCATTGCGCTGATATTGCCTGCGTACAAGTGAAAAGCTGTACCTGCAATATAGTACTTCACAGATTCGTCTTTAAGAATTGAAGAGGCATAATCAAGATTGTCGCAATTGTGGTCATAGATTATGATCTTCGTTTTAAGTCCTGCATTTTTAAAGGCAGGCCACAGGTAGCTTTTGATAAATGCAGCCTGCTGGGCGGCTGCCATCCCCATGCTTGGATTATTATGCTGGTTAAGGGGCTCATTTTGCGGTGTTATGGCGTCAATTGTTATTCCCGCCTGCTGCATTGCCAATATATATTTCACGAAATAATCAGCATAGACTTTCAGGTATTCCGTTTTTAATGACCCGCCTGTACTTTTGTTGTTGTCTTTCATCCATGCCGGGGCCGACCACGGTGTAGCTATTATTTTTATTCCAGGCGCTATTTTTACGATTTGCTGCAAAAGCGGGATGAGGTGTTCCTTGTCCTTGCCTAGATCGAAATGAGCCAGGTCAGGGTCTGCCTGCCCGTTTGGCATGTCGTCGTAAGAATAAACAGATGGGTTGAGGTCAGAAGCGCCAATGGATATTCTTAATGTGCTTACGCCAATGCTATTGCCATTTCCATTTCCAAACAGTTCGTTAAGCAGCGCTATTTTTGCAGCACGCTCTATCCGGTTTATAAGGTATGCGCTCGACCCGGTCAGCGTAAAACCAAATCCATCAATACGTTGGTATTTTTTTGATGTATCCACATCAATATTAACACCGCTATTTTCTTTACTGTCAAAAAAGATTCCGGTTTTCTGTTGTTGCAACAAAACTGACTGATCTCCTTTGGTAAGCCACCAGGAAATACCCGGTAGTGCAAACGAAGTATTAAATGTCAGAAAAAGAGAAGTTACAAATAATACAATTTTCATAAAGGGAATTTTTACACGAAAATAGAAAAAATTTTCCCTGCCCGCGTTTGGTGGAATATTGTACTCAACAAAAATAACACTGGTCGTAGCCGCGTATGGCGCTTGTTTACCGGAGACTTCCCAAACAAAAAATAAAAAAATAGTTCTCTCCCAATGGCCGAAGCTTGTAAAAACAAAAAAACCAGAAACTTGTCGCAGCGTCTTGCTGTGTCCACACATACCGTAGCAGCCTGCCCCGCAACTGCAGTTGTACCGCTTCCTGATAACCAACAAATCTCCTAAATACAAAATCATTTTCTTACTTTAGTAAAAAAGCATGTAATGAAACGCCCTGTTCTGCTCCTTTTATTTGCCGTGTTCACTGGCTTTGGATGCCAATCTCCGCAATCTGAAAACAACAATTCGGGCAAGGAGGTAAGAATCGCAGAACCTGTTGCTATTGCGCCAATACTACCTGTAAACGTATTCGGCAGCAATCTGCAATCCATTCTCAACAGCAAAAGCCAGGTTACAATAACTGATAAAGCGCGATTACCGGAAACCATAAAAAACTACTACGCCGCGCAATGGGAAGACGGCTATAAAATCGCCAATCCGGGCGAGGAATGGGATGCAGGATGTGACAGAGGAACTGCTCCTTCCAGAAAGCTATGCTTTACCCTTGCGGATACGCTGGCCGGGAAATACTTTGTGATTTACGAACAGGGTGGTATCGGCACCATTTATTATGTGAACCTTTTCCTGTTATCAATAGACGGACGAATTATGGAAACCTATGCTGCCGGCGGCAATGGCAATATTTTGGAAAGTAAAGAATCATTAATTAATGCCATTGCGGGAAACAGGCTTAATGTTAAAAATGGATATGAGATCGCAGACCGGTTACAATGACCGATGATTGGGTTCATCCGACACAAACGGGGTAATAAAATACAATAATACCCTCCACTATACACCCCGTCATACACTGAAAAGGTGTCTGATTTATCAGCTCACATGCTCATCATTCTTTAAAGTATCTTTAGTGCTGCGCACAAGGCCGATGCCTGACAAAAAGAAGATAAGTCCTAAGATGCCGCAGGTAGCAATAACCTTAATATTATAAACATTTCCTGTGTGATTGATAAAAGTAAATGCACCAAATATTAATGCAACAACTCCGAGTATGGTAAGTATCATTCCGATTGCTCTTTTTTCCATGTTTTCAGTATTTATGATTATTTTGTTATCTTAACTTAGTTAAATAACATGCCACCATTTCATATTTTTTAACATTATTATTAAATTCAGTAAATGATACAAAATGATAGAGGAAACATAATGAATATGAAAAAGGTTCCGGATATACTGATATCAATTTCAGATCAATATGGTTTAATTTTTGGAATAACAGATCAAAGAAAATCAGGTTGAAGTTTTATTTTCTTGTAAAGTCACTTAGTGTTTTGAGGTTAAATATTTTTTTAAAACTGAAAAATAGATGCTATATTTGTTCACTTCGTCTATGAATAAGAGCACGTTACATTTATTGATTTTTGTATTAAGTATTCTGTTCTGGAGCCCGGCAGCGGCCCAGCTTAAGAATAAAACAAAACCGGGTTTTGGTATTGAGGTAAATACAATGACCGGCAGGATCATCAGGCATTCTGCTAATTTCACTTCTCCCATACCTAAGTTCTCGGCGGCTCTTGATGCCAATTTTGTATGGAAGACCTATGGGAAAAAAGAATGGCAGCAAAGAAGAAATTTTCCTGTTATTGGTATGGGAGTTACCTACACTGATTATGGTAATAACCAGGTTTATGGCCGTTGCATGGGGGTCTATCCAAACCTTCAGATAAACATAATCAAGCGCAAAAATTTTGAGTGGACGCTCAGGCTGGGGGACGGGCTTGGGTATGTGACCAGGAGACATAGATACCCGGTTGATACTATTAATTGCGCTATCAGTACCAGGATAAACGATTTCGCGATTGTCATGACTGATTTGCGATTTCATGTTGATGACCACTGGCAATTGCAGGTAGGCGCCAATTTCACGCACATATCAAACGGGGATTATTACCAGCCCAATCTGGGCGTAAATATGGCAGGAATGCATGTAGGAGTCCAATATTATCCGGTGACTTACAAGCCGATGCCAATAATCAGAGACCTGCCCAAACTTAATAACAGGTGGCTGGCGGAAATGAGGTACAGCATCTCCTTTAAAGAAGCGCGTGCAAAAGGGAACCCTGTGTTGCCCTCTTATGTTGTGGCCGGATATGCCAGCAGGCGATGGCAGGGAAAGAACAAAATGTTTTTTGGCGCCGATTATGCCTGGCACGGAGATGTATATGCTTTCCTTAAATACAACGGCATTCATGAACATAACCAGAGAGATTATGCATGGGATGGCGCAGTTTTTGCCGGAAATGAGTTTTTGGTAGGCAGGGTTGGCATTATTACCCAGTTGGGCGTTTATTACCACCAAACCTATCTTAAGTTTGATGACTTATACCAAAAATACGGGGTGCATTTATACCTGATCAGAAAGGAAACCGGCACCGTGAAAGAATTATTTTTATCAGCGCTCTTGCTGACTCATGAAATTACGGCGCAATTTTCGGAGTTTGGTGTAGGGGTAGGGTTATAAAAAAAGGTTAGGATGATGGGATTTTCAGCAAAATATTAACAATCATATTTGCACCATTTTTCGAACAGTAAACTTAATTTACATTCTTAAATTCAAGAACATTATGGCACTACACTTAGGGGATACGGTTCCCGATTTCAAAGCAGCCCTTGTTTAATGTAGTTCCAGTTAATAAACAAATATTTTATTTTTGTGGTGAATGGTTGATTATCGTATTGCGTTGGTGTTGTGTGTGTTGCTGCTATCCGGCAGGGTATTGTATGCGCAGGAAAACGGTTCGTCAGACGGCTTTGGGGTAGAGACGAATATTATTACCGGCAGAATCATTAAACACACCCCGAAATTCACGGCACCTATACCTCCATTGTCGGCAGCGCTGGATGTGAATTTTATCTGGAAGACCTATGGCAGGAAGGATTGGCAGCAAAGGCGCAATTACCCGGTTATCGGTTTAGGCGCCACCTTTACTGAATACGGGAACAATAAAGTTTTCGGTCAATGCGTTGGTATTTATGCAAATCTGCAAATACCATTAATCACCAGGTCGCGGTTCGAATGGACCTTGAGGCTGGGAGATGGTATAGGTTACGTGACAAGGAAGTATTCACAGGTAAAACCAGTAGATACAGTGAATACGGCGATAGGCAGCAACCTCAATGATTTCGGGATTTTCATGTCCGATTTACGGTACCATGTAAGTAATCACTGGCGCCTGCAGGCTGGCATCAACTTCACGCATATCTCAAACGCTGATTACCATGCGCCGAACCTTGGTGTAAACATGGCAGGCCTGCATTTTGGCGTACAATATTTCCCAACTACCTGCAAACCAAAACCCATTAGAAAGGAACTGCCCAAACTTAGTAACCGATGGCTAATTCAGGTACGGGTCGGTATAGGTTATAACGAAGCAAATGCCAGGGGTAATCCTGAGTTGCCCAATTATATTGTATCAGGTTATACAAGTAAGCGATGGCTAGGGAAAAATAAGGTTTTCGCAGGAGTGGATTATGCCTACCATAAGTCAACATATGCATTTTATAAAACATGGGGAATTGACATTGGACATGAAAAAGCAAATGCATGGGATGGTACTTTTTTTGCGGGAAATGAATTCCTGATTGGAAGGGTAGGGATAGTGACGCAGGTGGGTTACTACTACCGGAAAACTTATCTCAAATACGGTAATGATCCATTCAATGAAAAGCTGGGAGGCAATCTGTACATCATTCAGCACGAAAAGGGATTGCTCAAGGAATTATTTATTTCAGCTATACTTACCACTCATTCGGCGGTTGCTGAGTATGCGGAATTCGGTATTGGTGCAGGTTTTTAAAGAGTTCAATCTAATGGCATTATTATTTTAGCAAAATTGTTTGTAAGTTTATTTCTAACTCATACCTGTAAAATGAGAAAATACCTGTTATTGATTATTGCCTGCCTGGGTATATCGCAGGCCACCTATGCGTATAAAATTTCTTTAAACAAACCATTGATAAAGGGGGAGTCCTGGGAATGGCTGAACCTGGGTTTGGTTTTACTGGTTGCCGGCCTGATCATTTTTATTGTTATAGTAAGGTTGTTGTATACAAAGAGGTTGAAGGGTGGAAAGCCTAATGAAGCTACAAAAAAAGCTGGTAAGAAAGACAACATTTACGAACCCAGGTACTGGTACCAATGCAAAAACTGTAAATTGACCATTAGAAAGGATTCACCTCCAAATACGGCAGATTGCTTTAAGGGTATAGATCATTTCTGGACGCAGCTTGGGGAAGTGGGAACAAATAAATACCTGTGTAAGAATTGCAATACCCTTATTGAAACAAAAACGGTGCCGGTTAATGAAAACTGCCCTGATGCAGAAGAGCATAACTGGGAATTACTGCCTTAATCGTTAAAGAGTTAATTGGTTAAAGGGTTTTCAAGGATCAATTGTAATAAATGAAAAATGGTTCCAGTTGTAGGAACTGAAACCATTTTTCCGGTAGCACATTTTCAAACAAAAGGAATTACCATTTCACAATGCGTTCCTTTTTGGCGATATTTCCATTTTCATCAAAGACTGTGAGGAAATATACTCCATCAGGAAGATCGCTGATGGAAACAGTATTTATATTATTTAGGTTTTTTAACGTTTGTCCGAGGGTATTTACCAATAATACCCTTGAAGGTTCAATACCCGTAATGCTGAAAGCTGTATGTGCAGGATTTGGGTACACTGCTATTTCTTTATTAACGGGAGCTACCGGAACACCTGCACGGGCAGGACAATATATATGCATTGTAATGGCCTGGCTAACCGTACCGCAGCTATTTGTAAGGCTATACAAAATGGTGTCGATACCTGCTGTAACACCAATTACATTGCCGGCAGCATCAACTGTTGCCAATCCATTTTTGGAGGACCAGGCACCGCCTGTAGCATACTCAAATAAGGAGGTAGTGTCGGTAGGGCACACACTATCTTTGCCAATAATTGGATAAATAACCGGGAGGGGGTTTACTGTAATATTAATAGTAGATGAGTCTATTCCGCAGGCATTAGCAACTACGTAAACAATCGTGGCTGTACCACCGGCATTCCCATGAATCACTGCGGTAGAACCGCCGCCACCACCGCCGCCACCGGGAACCACAGCAGCAACAGGATTATTTAAACTATGCCAGTTTCCGCCGGGTACCATGTTCCTCAGGTGAATTGTATCTCCTTCGCAGACTGTATTACGGCCTGAGATTGGTTGTGCAACCGGAGCAGTGATCACACCAAACGGCCTTCTGCGTGTGGTTGTACCACAGCCATTGGTTACTGAATAAAAAACTGTGTCTATACCTAATGAAACAGTGGTAATATCGCCTGTAGATGAGATAGTAGCGATCGAGGTGCTTGAAACACTCCATGTGCCCCCAAATGCTGTATCTATGAAGGCTCCGGTACTACCCATACATATAGTGTTAGGTCCGGTAATTGGAGGTACAAACGGTAAAGTGTTTACAGTAAATGAAAGGATGGCACTGCCGGTTCCACAGGTATTGGTAATCGTGTAACTGATAGTGTCAACACCCGTATTTATGCCTGTAACAACCCCTGAAGAGCTTACAGAAGCAATAAAAGCATTAGAGGTGTTCCATGAACCACCCGAGGTAGGATATGTGAGGGTAGTAGTTGAAAACCTGCAAACCGAAGCGGAGCCTGAAATGGCTGAAACTACGGGAATACTTTGAACGGTCATTACTTTTGGAGCAGAGAGGGCAATGATTATTCCAGCGGGTGCATTAAGTAATTCGCACTGGATCACATCGCCATTGATGAGGCCGGCTGTTGAATAATGGGTACTGTCTGCACCAACAGTGAGGCTGTTTTTAAGCCAGCGGTAGTGGGTGCCACCGGTAGCAGTTGCAGAAAAGGTTACCATAGTACCTGAACATATTGTATCGGATGTACTTGCTGCAATGCTGATGGTTTGCGCCTTGGCTGAAGAGAAAAATAGACCTGAGGTCAGGATAATAATAATACTAAATAATTTTTTATGCATAGTTAAAATTTTGTGTTTGACAAAGTTAAGTCTGAATGGTTTAATAACTGCAAAAATTTTGCAAAGTTCTGGCCCCAAAGCGGCATTTTTTTGATTTTAGACAATCAAAGCATTTTTTTCCTTTGGTTGATTTTGGAAATAGTTTTAGTAGAGGAAACAAATGATGTTCCGGCATGGGAAAAATGGATTAAGGTATGTCTTATAACAATATGACATCAAAATCAAGGATGATAGAAAATAACTATCCAATTTCGTAGGATTTATTTTGACATCTTCACTCCATGATTTTAAGGTTTTTTCTTTAACCTGGAAGGTTGCAATTTATTCATTGGGATAAACTGATAATTTTTTTTCAGGTCGAGGTATCCGAGTTCTGTATGAATAGAAATAATACCGGTGTCTGCTGCTATCGCAACCGCCTCGACACTATAGGTGTGATAATTGCCCTTTGAGATATGGATGAGGTCGGAAGGGGCAGTATAAATTACAACCCCTGGAATTGTGTCTGTTTTTGCTTTTTGAGCATAACAAATGCATGGGAATAGGAACAAAAACATAAAAAATATTTTTTCCATTTTTTTGTAGTTTAATTACTAATATTTTATTGAAAATTCAATAGGTATTATGGTTTTATTGTAATGTAATCTTGCCATATACAATCCAGGGGGAAGCTGACGCCTCAAGTTCAGTTCGGCATAAAATGTTATGGCATTAAATTTCGCAGTCTGTTCATAAACCAATTGCCCCAGTATATTGTATATGCGGATGTGCACATCATCTCCGTTTGCATTGTCGTCATTTCCATTAATGATAAAATCTCCATTATTTGGGTTAGGATATAATTTCATTCCGTGGTGGGTATCTATATAAAGAATATTGCTGATAATGGCGCCGAGACAGATGGTATCGGAAGTTGCAACACAATAAATGGAATCCCAGTAATTGAAATCACTGGTAGCGTATGTGTATGAAGTGGCGCCTGGTACCGGTACATTGTTTTTGTACCATTGGAACTGCCAATTTATGCCATAACCGTAGGCGAAATTAGCACTAAAATTAACAGTAGTACCTCTGAAAACAACCGGGCCGGGATCTGAAGTAATTGTCAAAGTTGGAATTGTGTCAACATATACTGTTTTGCTTTTGGTGGCATTAGGCGTGCTAATACACCATTGATTTGAGGTAAGGTTACATTTTATGACATCTCTGTCTGCCGGAACATAATCAAAAACATTGCCAGTGAATAACTGGTTGCCATTTACGTACCAATCGTATATTGGCGTATCACCACCGAATGTGCTGGTGGCATTGCATTCGATTGCGGTACCTGCGCACACAATATTACCGGGGGTGATAGAAAAGTCAACTGTTGGGTTTACTTTATTAATAACGTGGAATACAACCGTAGGGCTGAATACTGAATCCTTTGCATAGCAACCGGATTTATTGATCAATAAACAAAATGCAGATTCACCGTTATTGGGAGCAGATAAATATTGTGTTATTCCCGTATCCTGGTAAGTTGAATTTCTATACCATCTGTAAACCGGATCAGGACCTGCGTTTGTGGGTATGGCAGTACAAAGCACGTTGGTTCCCTGACAAAAAGTATCAGACGGACTTATAGAAATATTAACTGAAGCAGTATCGGGTATGGTGGTATGAAATGTTGTTGCAGGGCTTCCGGCAGTATCAACAGAAAGGAGGCAGGTAGAATTGCTTACCAAGAGGCAACGCAATCTGTCGCCATTTCCAGGCTTGAATGAATAAGAAAGTCCTGTACCAACATTATAATTATTCCAAAACCAAACATATACGGGAGAAGAACCTCCGTTTAAGGATAACGATACTGTGGCAGTAACAAGCGTTTTAGGGCAAATAGTATCACCAGGCATAATAGTTATACCTACGACAGGATCTGACGGATGGTAAACACTGAATAACGTTGTGCCACTCCATGCTGTATCGGTGGTGATGCAACTGGCATTTGAGGTAAGTCTGCATTGTAAAACATCTCCGCTATCAGGCAAAAAAATAAGAGAATTACCAGTAAAAGTAAGTACCCCGTTTTTGAACCATTGATAAACAGGAGTGCCGCCATGAGTAGATGTTGCATTGCAGGTCGCCAGAATTCCTGTACATAGAGATGTACCTGGGCCGACAGAATAAGTAACAGTAGGCAGAGCAGGCAGAGAAACAGAGTAGGAAAGATTTGGGCTACGGGCAGTATCATGAAGAAGACAATAGCCATTGCTCGTTAGTTTGCAGTAAATAACATCACCTGATGCAGGCGCAACGATATAAGGATTACCGGTATAGGTATGAATCCCGTTTTTAAACCAATCATATACCGGCGCCGTACCTCCGTTAGCTGAGGTTGCTGTACATGTTGTGGTTGTCCCAAGACAAAAACTACCAGGAGTTGCCGAAATTGAAACAGCAGGCACCAATGGTGTTGTTATAATGAGGATTTTTATGACATTTGAGGTTGCAATTTTAGCGTCTGAAGGACCGTTGGTTATGTAGCAAAGAATAAGATCGCCGTTGTTTAAACCGGAGGAAACATAAGTCGGGCTATTGGTGCCAACCGGGATATAATTTTTTTGCCAATGGTAGTAGGGGGTAAAGCCGGGGGGAATTAGTGTGGCAGAAGCGGAAAATGTGAAACTACCTATCCCGGAACATAGGGTGTCATTAGATGTGGTAATAGTTAAGGCAGATGTACCAACCTGACGTATGCGGCCATTGTCAGGAATGTACAGATTCCCGGCGGTATCAGTTACCATGCCATAATAATAGTTGCCCACGATCATTGCCGTTGTCGCAGGCCCGCCGTCACCTGAAAATCCTCCAGAGCCATTTCCTGCATAAGTAGTAATAACGCCCGAGTTATTTATTTTGCGCACACGCGAACCCCCAATAACAAAAATATTTCCGTTTTTGTCACCGGTAAGATTGCGGGGAATTACACCCGCGAGTAAAGCTGGCCCGCCATCACCGGAATACGATCCAATACCAGTACCAGCAATGGTTGAAATTAATCCGGAAGTATTGATTTTCCTGACCCTGTAATTGCCCCAGTCGGCCACGTAGATATTACCGGTGCCATCAATATAGACTCCTTCAGGGTAAGTTAATTGAGCAGAAGATGCCATTCCTCCGTCGCCAAAATATCCAGCCACGCCCGTTCCAGCCACTGTTGTCATAACCTGGTTTGTATCTACTTTGCGTATTTTATGGTCACCGTTATCAGCAATGTATAGATTGCCATATTTATCACAGGCGATACCAATGGGGTCAATAAGAACAGTGGAATCGGCACGGTGACCATCACCAGTGAATCCTCCGCTTCCCGCGTATCCGGCGTAGGTTGTAATAATGCCTGCACTGTTAATTTTTCTTATTACAGTATTATACTCGTCTGAAACAAAGAGATTTCCTTTCTTGTCGGTTGCAAGAGACACCGGATAATAAAACGAAGCACTTGTGGCAGGTCCGCCATCACCGGTATAGCCTGCAGTATCAACACCGGCTATAGTTGAAATAATGCCAGCGCTGTTTATTTTTCTTATGTTATAACCGCCTGCGTCAGCAACGTACATATTCCCAGCAGTATCGTAAGCCAGCGCAAAAGGTGTAGCAAACAACGCAGATATCTCCGGACCTCCATCTCCTTTATGGCCGCTGGATGAATGGAAGTTGCTGCCGGCGACTGTTGATATTGTTCCAGATGCGTCAATCTTACGTATCCTGTTATTTGTGTAATCTGCAATAAATACATTTCCAGAATTGTCGCAAGCGGTTGCCTTAGGATAGTACAACTGACATGCAGTAGCAGGTCCGCCGTCGCCGGAGTAGCCGCCACTCAAAAAAATACCTGCAACTTTTGTAATGATGCCTGATGTACTGATTTTTCTAATTTCATTGTTGTTGTTATCAGCTACATATAGATTACCACTTGTGTCAACGCTTAATCCGTAAGCCATATTAAAGTTTGCGGCTGTTGCAGGCCCGCCATCACCTGTGTAGCCGATACCGCCATTCCCTGCGTAGGTGGAAATAATTCCGGAGTTATCTATTTTTCTGATCCGGTTGTTATTGTCCGAAAAGAAAATATTACCAGAACCGTCAGCACAAACGCCTACAGGGTGATCTATAAGTGCCGCAGTTGCAAGTCCGCCGTCACCAGAGAAACCTGCTATGCCAGTACCTGCTATTACAGTTACAGTCCCTGCGAGGTTGACTTTTTTTATTTTGCTGCTTATGTTTTCAGCCACGTAGAGATTCCCGGTTTTGTCTGTTGCCATTCCATATTGGGTTCCTACACCTGTGGCGTATACGTTAATCACGCCATTAATATCAACCTTATATATTTTGGCGCTACCAGCATCACCAATAAAAACATTTCCAAAAGTGTCTGTAGCGACTGAGACCGGAGCTCCGATTGCCGCGTTAACTGAAAGTCCGCCAAATGGGCCAGGTGATGGTACCGACGCGCCGGGAATGCCGGCGAATATGGAAATTATCCCGGAAGGTTCTATTTTTCTTATTAAATGGTTGCCCTGGTCAGCTACATATACATTGCCGAATTTGTCAACTGCCACGCCATTGGGTTGATAAAGTTCCGCGGCAGTCGCCATACCACCATCACCCAAACCGCCTGCAATTGTGTTGATGTTTTGTGCATGCAATGCTGTCGCAACAATATTGTAAACAGCAATAAGAATAAATATTTTTTTCATTTTATCACATTTGCCTATGTATAAAATTAAGGAATGAAATGCAAATAAATCAAAATTAACTTTATTTAATGCCTATTCTTTAAGTACGGATTAATATTTATGGAATTAAAGTAATTGTACATTTTTGTACATATATCTTGTTTAGGCTAAAATAAGGTGAATAAAGGGTGCTTACTCGCAATAACGAGGCCAATTACATCAGAAACCGTGAGGCAATTTTTCATTGAAAAATTCATTCCTTTACACTCACTGAATTTTCCTAATTTTGCACTCCATTTTAAAACTTTCTACTTTCTACTAAATACTTTCTACTACTGATATATGTTTGATAATCTTAGTGAGCGGCTCGAGTCCGCGTTTAAGCAGTTAAAAGGCGAAGGCCGTATAAATGAGATCAATATTGCGGCAACTGTAAAAGAGATACGCCGTGCACTGGTTGATGCGGATGTAAACTATAAAATAGCTAAGGAATTTACCGATAAGGTGAAGGAAAAGGCGATGGGTGAAAAGGTGCTTACAGCAGTAAGCCCCGGACAGCTCATGGTGAAAATAGTTAAAGATGAGCTGGCCGAACTGATGGGCGGCAGGGAAGAAGAACTGAACCTCACCGGCAAACCTACAGTTATTCTCATAGCCGGCCTGCAGGGCTCGGGTAAAACAACCTTTTCGGGCAAACTGGCAAACTTTCTGAAAAGCAAGAAGGGAAGAAACCCATTGCTGGTTGCAGCGGATATTTACCGTCCTGCGGCGATGGAACAATTGAGGGTACTGGGTGAGCAGATAAAAGTACCTGTATACATAGAACTGGAGAGTAAAGATGCTGTTTCAATCGCATTAAACGCAATTGCACATGCCAAACAAAATGGCAATAGTGTTGTGATCATAGATACTGCAGGCCGCCTGGCTATTGATGAGGTGATGATGCAGGAAGTTGCCGATATTAAGGCTGCGGTAAACCCTCAGGAAATTTTGTTTGTGGTGGACGCGATGACCGGCCAGGATGCAGTAAATACTGCAAAGGCGTTCAACGACAGGCTAGACTTTACAGGTGTGGTGCTTACCAAGCTGGATGGTGATACAAGAGGTGGTGCTGCAATATCAATCAAGTATACGGTTGATAAGCCCATCAAGTTTGTGAGCATGGGAGAGAAGCTGGATGCGCTGGATGTGTTCTATCCCGAGCGTATGGCTCAGCGTATCCTGGGCATGGGTGATATCACTACCCTAGTGGAGCGCGCCCAGGCACAGTTTGACGAGGTGCAGGCTAAAAAACTGGAGAAGAAGATAAGGGCCAATAAGTTCGATTTTGAGGATTTTAAAGAGCAGCTTGGCCAGATCAAGAAGATGGGAAATATCAAAGACCTGCTGGCAATGATTCCCGGTGTAGGCAAGGCGATCAAGGAAATAGATATTTCGGATGATGCATTCAAGGGGATAGAAGCAATGATCAATTCCATGACGCCCTATGAACGCAGCAATCCTGATGTAATAGATGGCAGCCGCCGCAAGCGCATAGCAAAAGGCAGCGGTAAAGATGTAAATGAAGTAAATGCCTTCATGAAGCAATTTGAGCAAATGAAGCAGATGATGGGCATGATGAATAAGATGAAGGGTGGGGGAATGGGTATGCCGGGAATGATGCCGGGACGGCGCTAACGCCTATATGGAATTTGTTTTGGGGAATTGGGAATTTGGATTGCTGCGTGTATGGAAAATAATCAATCACGCAGGCAATTGCCAAATAACAATCCAAATTACTTATCCCCAATTCCCAAAAAAATTTATTTTGTCCGGTAAAATCTACGTCTTTGATTATCGAACGCAATGAATTCCGTATCAAATTTGGGAAAATGAAGGAGGCACTGGCTCTTTGGGAAGAGATGATGGACGAATTCAAAAGCCCTAAATGCAATACAGGTAAACCATTGGTATAGCAGTTGACAGGGAGACGCATGCGAAAATTTCTTTTCGTTCAATTTCATCGCGATTGAAAAATAAAAAAATCAATAGTTTAATCACCTGAATTCCCAATCCTATGACCATGAAAAATGCAACCCATGATAGCACGTCATTGTCGCTTCTGTAATTCGTTATAAATCTGATTATCAGGTCATTAACGATCATAAACCCAGTTGCCAAGAGCGATTTTACCAATGGCCGCCACGAGCCCCAAAAGAATATCATTCCTGAAAGAAACCCTATAATAAATGGTGCAAATACCACGGGAAAGACTGGTGTGTTGTAGCCTCCATATTTAACGCAATACTGCATTCAGTCTTTTTGCTGCTTCTACAGCAAAGTCTGTTGCATAACCAAGCGTAATATCTTTGTCTGCCATGAAAAACACTTTGCAGACATAATTCTTTACGGTAAACAGGAAAAAATAAGAATGACTTTCCAGCCCAAGCGCCTTGTTCATTTTCCTGCCAGCCGCACCTTCGTCAAATATTTTCAGGTTAGCAGCGCCGGGTACCTGTATTTTGGATTCAACAGGGTCTCCGCCTTCAGACAACCTCCCGATATTGGATTCGAGGTACGACACAGCTTCTTCCTGGGTTGCAAAATAATACCTGATATCTACAAGCCTGCTTATTTTTTCTCCTGCATTCATCCCGCCGTTCCATACGCGCAGCACGTCGTTGGTCTGGCCAGGTTTCAGGCCTCTTGTCGCACAAAATTCATCTGAAATATAAAGATCTTTCGACCATTTGTCCTTTGGTGTAGCGTGTTCCTGTGCAAAGGCTCCGCCTGTTACCAGGGTCAATAATATTGTTAGTAGTAGTTTCATGTTTATTTGTTTATTTTCGGTAAACAAAATACATAATTATTTGGTTAAATTCATAGATGTGCCCATAGATGTGCCACATTTCAGAAATGAGACACATCTGCATTTATAGTTCAAAACAAAAACGGTAATTTAGCGCCATGATGAAACATTCTGTTATTATGCTCCTGTTATTGCTTACCGGTTTTTACGCATCGGCACAGGAGATGAAACTCCAGGAAGGCCTTGCACTAAAATACCTCGTGCAGCTTCCGGCGGTAAAATCCAAAAATATTCCGGTAATTATTCTTTTACATGGTTATGGCAGTGATGAGAAAGATCTATTTGAATTGCGGACTAAATTCCCGAAAAATTTCCTGGTCATTGCTGCACGGGCGCCATTGGCGCTACCTAATGGCGGCTATCAATGGTATGAATTTAATATGGTCAACGGTGTCAGTCACCCTCATAAAGACCAGATTGGATCCAGCCGCAGCGCTATTCAGCAATTCATCTCACAGATCACAGATAAGTACAAGGCAGATGCAAGCCAGGTGTACCTGGTAGGCTTTAGTCAGGGCGCAATAATGAGTTATGAGGCCGGCCTTACAGCTCCTGATAAAGTAAAAGGAATAGCTGTCCTAAGTGGAAGGATAGATGCAAATGTACAACGCGGAATACCTGCCAATGGCGCCGCTAAAAAACTCAGAATTTTCATCTCCCACGGTACTGCAGATGACCGGATCAAATTTGAAGAAGGTAAAGCTGCTGTTGCGTTTTTACAAAAAAATGGTATAGAACCCGAATTTCATGAATACAAAGGCATGGGACATTCCATCAGTAACGAAGTGATTGCTGATTTGCTTAAATGGCTGAAGTAACACCTTACTTTACCTGTTCCAGTTCAAACTCTATTTCATTATCTGAATGAACCATACTAAGGTAGCGCTCGCCACGATCGGGCAGCAGTGTAACAACTATTCCATCCACTTTATGATGTTCCAGGTATCTTTCTGCAGCAAGCACATTGGCGCCAGAACTGATGCCGACAAATAATCCCAACTCTTTGGCAAGCCGTTTGGCCCGGTCAATGGCATCCTGCGAGGAAATGGCGGCTATTTCGTCCACACAGTTCATGTCCACTATCGGCGGAATAAATCCGTCTCCTATACCCTGTATACTGTGCTCGTGCGCTTCTCCTCCACTCATTACAGCCGACTCACTTGGCTCTACGGCAACGACCTGCACATTCGGGAATTTGCGTACCAGCGCTTTCCTTACTCCCATTAATGTTCCCCCTGTTCCTGTACCGGAAACAAAGGCACTGATAGAAGGGTTCCCGTCCAGTTTCGCAACCTGCTGCAGTATTTCTTTGCCTGTATGTTTATAATGGCATTCCACATTATCAGGGTTGGCAAACTGGTTGGGACAGAATGCATTCATTTCATTCACTAGCTCATCTCTTTTTGCCACAGCTCCGCCAAAGTCTCCGGGGCCCACCTCCACTATTTTTGCACCATAAGCCCTGATCATCTCCTTGCGTTCATCGCTCATGTTTGAGGGCATCACCACTATCATTTTGTAACCACGTTCTGCTGCAAGCATGGAGAAGGCAATGCCTGAGTTACCACTTGTTGCTTCTATTATGGTACCGCCCGGTTTCAGGTCGCCACGTATTTCAGCAGCATCAAGTATGGCTAATGCCATACGGTCCTTAATGCTTCCGCTCGGGTTTACCGATTCCAGTTTTGCATAAATTTTCTCACTGATTTTTACGAGCGGTGTATGCCCGATGTAGGTGGACGAAGTCCGGGTAATGTTCGATACCATTATAGAACTATTATCTGATGCTTATCGTTATTAAAGCTGCCACAGCATTAATATTGCAAAATAATAGACGTGTCAAATTTAATAAAGCGCTTGTTACAGATTTATGATCGTAATCATAAATTCAAAAGGATAAAACTATCTTTAATTATGAGTCTGGATCATTTCAGTTTTCTGAAACAAATAAACAAATGCATCAGTATCCGCTCTCATTCCTGATCATGGTTTATTTTAACCCTCTTTCTTTGATGAACACATTTGCCAGGTACTCCGCCAGCTTGCTATGGTTTTCAGACAGTACGATTTTCGCTTCCTCATAATAGTAGTCGCCGCCGTCTTCATAAGTAGTGTAAAAGGCCACGCCACGGGTGACCAAGCAGTTTTTAACAGGTACTGAGTAAGTTATCAACCGTCGTGATTTACGCTCCATGTTTATGACGTAGTCGTTAAACGTATATTTATCGTCACCTTCGTCGCGGCATTCGTTTAATTACTTTACGGCTTCTGGAAAATAACGTAAAGCAGTTGTCCATAAACATGCTTTGCAATTTGAATTGATCTTTCTGAAAGTGATACTCGGTCCTGTAGTGTCAGAACCACCCGGTGGGTAAAGAACGACAGTTGTCCCCCAACCTGATTCATAGCGGCCATTTCCCGTCCAGCCTTTCGGCCCTGCGTAAACTTCGTATGCTGCGCCATAGGCGGCCAGTTGCTCCCTATATCCTTCCGGATCGTAAATTGTATCATTAGCAGGATACTTGTATTTCTTTACTACCGAATCGTCCGCCCTCCAGTCATGCGTTGGCAACACTACCACCGGTAGTATCGCTTTTGTTGCACTTCTGTGATTGCCGCACGATGGATATAAAAAAATAAAGCAAATCAAAATAGCGTACCTCAAGTCTATTTCAATGGAGGGTTAAAAAATACAATGAAGTGGCTACAATTTCCCTTTGATATCATGCACCAAATCATGGAAAGCGTGGTCTGCTTTTATATTAGGATTCCATGCAAAGCCAAGTTCCATCAGGTCAATTACCTCGGTTATTGTCGCGCCTTCTTTCCCTCGTTGCGGAGCGAGTATAAATGCCGTATCACTTAGTGCGAGCGTATTAATGATATCGTGACTCACAATAATGAGTGTGCTTTGTTCATCAAGGTTGGCTATTTGTATCAGCAGTTCATCTACTTTGTCCTTCATCAGCGGATCAAGGCCGGAGAATGGCTCATCCAGCAGTATGAACTTATTGCCTGTAAGCACCTGCTGAATTATGCTGACACGTTGCCGCTGCCCGCCTGATAGTTGCGCCGGGAATTTCTTGAGATGGTCTGTGAGGTCAAACTTTTTCGCATAATCATCTATGATGTCCTTCGCCTGTTTATCACTTACCGGCTTTCCGCAATTGTTGAGCCCTATTCTCAGGTTACTATAAATGGTTCGGTGGTTGAACAAAATATAATTCTGCGGCACCACGCCCACTTCGCCTGCCTGCACAGGTTTTTGCTCAAGTCCAATCGTCACCGTTCCGGAAGTAGGTTTAATGAGCCCTGCCAGTATTCTGAACAACTGTGTTTTGCCGATACCACTCCGGCCAATAAGCGATACCACCTGCCCTTGTATCACACCGGGACGGTGAATGTCGAATATTTCGAAATTCACATCCCTCAGAATCTGGCGGGTATCATATTTCAGATTGATGTCGGTGGCTTTTAAAAGCAACCCTTCTTTTTTATATTCGATCATTACTCTCTCATGTTAAATCGTGTATAAGGGAAAAACCATTTCCTGAGTTGGCCCAGGAGGTAATCGGAACAAACCCCTACCATAAATATTACAGCCAGTACCCCGAATACCGTCCCAAGATCAATGTACTTGTTCGCCTTGATAATTATTGCTCCCAATCCGCCTTCCGACATGTTCAACCCCTCTACCATCGTTATCATCATCCACGATATAGCGAAGTTCTGACGCATTACTTCAAAAACCTGGTCCAGCGTGCCCAGTATCACCACTTCCCACCACGCCTGAAGATTGCTCATACGCAGCGATTTACATAGGTCAAATTCCGCCCGGTCAATACTGTCAATAGTAGACACAAGGGAAGTGACAAAGAAAGGAACAATACCAAAAATAAGCAGGTTAATCTTCAGGTTGTGTGCGCTGCTGCTGCCAAGGTTAAAGGCGAAAACCAGGCCCGACAATGTCAGGTACCGGCACTTCACTATGAATTTCGTAACCGGAGTCAAAACAGGTATCAGGTATAGATACGACAGCGCCATAGCGATCAGTATAGACAATCCCATTGCCTCCAGCACCAACCCGAGACTGCTCAGGAAGTTCTCAAAAAAGTTGTACTTGCTATCTACGTTGGCCAGCGACTCAAGAACTTTCGAAGGTCTTGGCAGCAACCCTTCCCCCGACATCTGCCATGCTACCAGAGCAATGATAAGTTCGCCGATAAGCAGGATATAAACAGAAGTTTTGCTGATAGAACCAAGCGGTGTAAAGAAACTTTTCAGGTCATTTTTTTTTGCGGGCATATCCTACAATTTTAGACTTAATGTTTCTAAATAAAAAACATCCTCTTAGCTGCTAAGAGGATGTGAAATTAATATTTTAAACGGACATTTTATTATTTACCCAGCACTATCTGTACTCTCCTGTTAGTTGCCTTACCCGCAG
The DNA here is from genome assembly GCA_903839875.1 of uncultured Bacteroidota bacterium. GTDB lineage: Bacteria > Bacteroidota > Bacteroidia > Chitinophagales > Chitinophagaceae > Nemorincola. The sequence goes on along the minus strand of CAIMDZ010000195.1, from coordinate 4,980 downwards.
CGGTATTGTTATCTGCTATTGGTTTGCCAGATCCAAATCCCTTCACTGTAATACGATTTTCGGGAATGCCCTTGCTGATCAGGTAATTCTTGACAGATATCGCTCTTTGCTCTGATAATTTCTGGTTCGCTCCTTCCACGCCTACGTTATCTGTATGCCCGTAGACTCCCACTGTCAGCCCTTCTGCTACTACTGAACTCTTCATGATTTCGTCCAGTATATTGTATGATTCAGGCTTAATTACGGAGCTGCCTGTCTCAAATTGTATCTGGTACGATTTTGATGAAACTTCGTGAGTAATATCTCCTGTATAATTAACTTTAATAGCCTGACCCGTGAGCAACTCCACGTGGTTAGCAATAACAGACTGTAAGAAGGATTTATCAACTACTTTAGCATACACCGGGTAGGTTGGCAATAATTCAGGATACATTTTGGTAAGAATGTCGCCAAATGATCCATACACGATCTTGTACCTGTCCACGCCATCCTTTCCTAGTCCGAACATGTTTGCAGCGTCAGCCAGGTTGTAGGCAAGCGATCCGCCAAGGGCAAGTGTATTTCCCTGTATGTCTTTTTCCTCTGCGCCGTTATAGTATTTTAACCAGTAATCACCATTCTGCTCATTATATACTTTCGCTGAAACATCTGCTGCAAATTTCTTCGCGTCGTTAAACGATCTTACCTGGTCTCCGGATTGAGCCAGCGCCATAATGATGTTCTCAATATCTGTACGGTGGTCGTAGGCAAACTTCTTAATGGTAATGGTAACCGCAGGCATCTGCGAAGCATACTCCCTTGTAGAAGCGATAGTTACCAACCCGCCTTTTTTCTGAGCTACGTTTACGTCTCCGGGTGTCCATGTTGCCACTGCGTCTACGCCAACAGTCGTGTCTTTTGCTAATTTTTTCCCGTTCACAATGATCTTTCTCTTCTCCTTATACCCGGTTATATACTTCGTAGGTGCATCCAGGAAGTCATTTGCAGCTATCAGGTTGATGGCATTTCTGTCATAAGTGGTCTCATCAGGGTTAACTTTTATACCGTTATCACCCGCCCATTTCAGCAGAATGTTCATATCTCCGTCCCTGAGTACGCAGGCTACGGTTCCACCTATTGATGATTGCGGATTTGTCTTCCACGAGATTGGACCCATCACCTTGTCTTCTCCGTAAGATTTCCCCATGGGGTAAAACGCTATTGGCTGGAATTCCGGGCCCAATGGTTCCAGTTCTTTGCAAAGAGCTGCAAAGAATGCCGGCATACCATCACCCATAAAGGTGGCAAATACGCCGGTTGCGTTTGGATTGTTCTTATATTCCTGTGCAAATTTCACTACATCCGCACATGCTTTGTTACAGTCGTCCTGGCGCTCGATGGTTATCTGAAGTTTCGAAGCATCCATCAGCGAACCCTTGGTTGTCTGCGGACCGCCGTTTGCATACATCAGTGCGAATTGCGCATTCCATGCCATTACCTTCCACGATATTTTGGTGCCGCCATTTACCGATGGTTCGTTAGTCGGCAGTCCTAATAATGTTGCATTGCCCTGGAAAGAAGCGTCCGGTGCGTCGGGCAGCATTACCTTCCCGATGTTGGTTGATTCTTTACCAGCTTTGGGGCGCTTATCCCACCAAAACATTTTTGCGGCTACTATCGCACCCACTACCAGCAGTATAATGACGATCTTTCCTGAAGTTTTAATTTTTACAGACATGTTGTTATGTGTTTTTCGTAAATAATTTAGATTAGTTCAAAAGATTGTTATAGTAATCATTATCCACCTTACCAGGCTCTGTTGGTATTGCAGATATTGGCTTTGTCTGTGAACTGGAAAGTTTCATTTGTTCATCCGGGTTAAAGTTTTCCAGCATATCCAGTCCCTGCTGCTCATAAGTAGCATTGTCCAGGTCTATTGACTTCATAAAGTCGGTAGAATAGCTGATAGCCTTCTTCATATTGCCCAGCTTGTCAGCAATATCATCCTTCAGGTACTCCATAGATTGCTCCACCAGCAATTTCTTCTCCGGGTCGCCCTTGAATATCTTCATTGCGGAGTTCAGCGCTTTGTTACCCGACGTTACCGAATTATACAGATCCTTCTTCAGCTCCAGTTCATTCCTGGCATCTTCTATCAGGTAGGCGCTGTTCTTGTAAATCTTGGTCAGGTAATCATCTATTCTCGACAGATTGTTGGCTATAGGATCCAGTTGCTTGATGTATTCCTGAAGACGCGCTACCTGGCGGGTTGCATTACCCAGTTCAGGCAGCATATTATTCTCCCTGGCTACTTTGGCCTTGCTCAGCAGATGGTGCATCTCATCTTCTTTCTCCTTTATCTTCATATCTATCTTCTCCTTCTGTCCCTGCACTTCCACCGATTGGTTATACAGTTTTTCACGCTGCTTCTCCATATCGTTGATATAGTCTTCAGCAATAATGAACGGATCCAGCTCAATCACAATACCCACTAATTTCTTCATGAGTATTTCATAAAAATAGAAGAATGAAAGCCTGAGCTTGCGGTTGGTAATGCAATACAGGAATAGCGCCAGGCAGGTTACAGCTATAGCGAAATTCAGGGTGTTCCATACCACTTTTGTCAGTATAGGTACTACAAAGTAACCTATCACAACTAATAGGCCAAGGCCGGCAATAACGCCGAATTTTCCGCCGGGCCGGTTCCAGTACGATTTCAGTTTGTCTGCCTGGGCGCCGCCTGCAGGGAAGATGTTTGTTTCCATATTATTTCAGTACGGTGTTAATTTTTTGAATGTCACTGGTTATTTTATTCAGCATTGCCTGGTAGGCCACACCGTAACTTCCTTTGTTGGCCGATATTTTTGCATCTTCCTGCACGATCTCATTTTTCAATGTCCCTATCTGTGTTTGAGCATCAGTTATCTCTTGTGTCAGCTTCCGTATCATTTCCGAGTTGTCGGCTATCTTCTTTTCCAGCGAGGTAACCTTGTTTTTTCTTCCCTCCACATCTGCGCTCGACTTGTCGGCTGCGGCTTTTTCAAACATTGCCTTGTCGTTTTCAAGCACTGAGCAATATTGTTTAGCCGTATCAATGATTCGGTCCTTTGTAAGCCCCTGAATACTCAGTGTTGCATAAACAGCAGATATCCGCACATTTTCATCCGGCACCGATGCTTCCAGCATATGCATCATTTTACTGAACTCATAGTAATCAGGCCCCTGTATATTCGACTTGTCAAACAGGTCATTAAAGTGCTTCGAAAATTTATCAATATCCTGCTGAGACAACGGCCCTTTATATACCGGCGGAGAAGGAGTAAACGACTGAGGCTGTGGTGCCGGGTTATTTGAGGATTGCTCAGACGTCTTTGCATCATCAAATTCCACAAACAGGCCCAACGCCTTTTTGAACAATTCACTCATAAGTAATGAAATGGTTTAGTATTATAATACTAAGACAAAAGTCATAAAAATAAAGCACATTACATACAAATACCCGGAAAAGATAATTGCCGAAACACATGTCAATAAATTATTTACGTTTGATGTGTCGAATGTTGAATTGAATCCGGCTGCCGTCATCATCGCTTTCCGCGGTCAGACGGCATATGTTGAGAATAGCAATGGTGCTTAATAGTTATCCGGCTTATAATCATACCAACGATTGTTTATTGGCTTTAATTTTCCATCCCCTAGAAGTGAAAGCCGTCTGACCGCGGAAAAGAACTGTCAGGGACTTCAAAATCTAATACCCCAAAATCCGCCCAAAAACCCATCCCGCCTGCAAACAAATTTCTATCATACCCCAAAATCCGTACTATCATAAATAAAATAATTATGTAATGTCAAATATCCTTCCTACCTTTGCAGGTTCTTTGAAAATGATTGATTTCAAATGGCAAAACAAATTTATGTGTAGATTGTGATTATCAGTAAAAACGTAATAAAACAGACAATAAATTGCATTAAATATAAAAATTCTATAAAAATTAGCTATGAGGTAACCGATGAAAATATAATCAATTGATAATGAATTAAATAAGCGTAAGATGGGCAAATAAAAATGCGAAAATGGGGTAATGATTTTTCCTTATGATACCGGATTTGTAGCTTTATAAATAATTGTATATTTCATTCCGCCCAAAATGTTGAATAACCAACATAAGTCCCGTTTTATAAAATATTTATTGCTTATTTGAGTTTGTATTATTCTTTCAAAAATTAAAACCACAACTATGAATATTTTCAAATTGATCCTCGTAGTTAGTATACCTTCCTCCACCATCGCAACCGTTCATGTACAGGATTGTCAACGAAATCCTTGCAAAGCATGAAACAGCCATGGGAGGAATAGAAAACTGGAATAAATTGAAGACCATAGAATTAAAGTGTCTCAAAATCTCTAAAAGTCATATGAATCAAACCGCAAAGGTTAATGGGACAGAGAAAATTGTTAATACTAAAACGGTGGAGTCAGAAAGCAGGGCAACAATGACTATTAAACCCGGTAAAGCAATGAAAATAGATGATGCGGATGCCAATACGATAAGTCATTTCGCTATGAAAGTTGATGATGGGCATGTGAAATTCATGTTTTGGGGCAAAAACCCTGATACATTGAGCATGGAAGCTGCAAACTCCTACTGGCCTGCGCTGAATTTGCAAAGCAATCTGTTAATGAGCGGCAATGATGGCAGCATAAAAATGGAATTAAAAGGGATCGAAACAATTAATGAAATTCCATGTTATAAGATTACCGGCACTGACAAATACAATCATATTTCCACATGGTTCATTGATAAGGCCACCTGGTACCTTATCCGCACTACCAGGAACTTCACTTATATTGGCAAAGAAAAAAATACAGAAGTTAATTATAGTAATTAGGGCCTGCTGGTTAAGTCACGTTAATTTTTGCATATAAGTATAATATATATAAATTCGTTTTACTAGATAAAAAGGCACTTGCCCGGCCAATTTGACCAGGTTAAGTACCAG